>JANXWR010000591.1 GCA_025351025.1 Burkholderiales bacterium
CACGACCTACGGCTTCGACAGCGTCACCATGATGCAAGAGAGCAAGACAACGGTCTGCCAGGTCGAGCGCGCGGCCTGACCGACATAGAAGGACACGGGAGCTCACGATGGCAAGAATGAAGTTCATCTGCGACGCCGAGCGTTGCATCGAATGCAACGGCTGCGTCACCGCCTGCAAGGCCGAGCACGACGTTCCCTGGGGCGTGAACCGGCGCCGCGTCGTGACGCTGAACGACGGCGTCGCCGGCGAGCGCAGCATCTCGGTCGCCTGCATGCACTGCTCCGACGCGCCGTGCATGGCGGTCTGCCCGGTCGACTGCTTCTACCGCACCGACGAAGGCGTGGTGCTGCACGACAAGGACACCTGCATCGGCTGCGGATATTGCTCGTATGCGTGTCCGTTCGGCGCGCCGCAGTTTCCTTCCAACGGCGCGTTCGGCCTGCGCGGCAAGATGGACAAGTGCACCTTCTGCGCCGGCGGTCCCGAGGTCAACGGCAGCGAGGCCGAGAACGCGAAGTACGGGCGCAACCGCCTCTCCGAAGGCAAGCTGCCGGCCTGCGCCGAAATGTGCTCGACCAAGGCGCTGCTCGGCGGCGACGGCGATGTCATCGCCGACATCCTGCGCACTCGCGTGCTCAACCGCGGCAAGGGCAGCGAGGTCTGGGGTTGGGGGACGGCCTACGGCAAGCCCGCGCCGGGCAAGGGCCAGGCGCAGCCGGTCGAGGCCAAGAAGTCATGAAGGCCCTGGCGGCGGTGAGTTGCGTCGCCCTCGCGCTCGGACTGGCGGGCTGCGAGAAAGCCCAGACCACGGCGTCCGGTTCGGAGAAGAAGGCCGACGCGCCGAGCTGGCAGGTGGCGAGCAGCCCCTATGCCGCGCCCGGCTGGACGCCCGGCGACAAGGCGAGCTGGGAAGCGCAGCTGCGCACGCGTGCCCAAGGCCAGAACGACTACGCAGCGAAGTAAGAGACCGCCATGCGAAGCCTGATCCGAAGCACCGCGCTGGCCGTCGCCGCACTGGCGCTGGCGGGTGCCGCGCTGGCGCAAGGCGAGCCGGCACGCAAGGTCGACCCGTCGCCGGCCGCGGCGGTGGCGGCGAGCGGCGCCACTGTCGCTCCCATGGCCGAGCCGCGAGCCGACGAGACCAACGCGCAGCGCGCCAAGTCCCAGCCGGGCAACAACGCGCCCTTCTGGCGCGCCGTGCGCAACTCGGGCAATGCGCCCGGCACCGTGAACAACATGGCGGCGCCTGGCGAGCGTGGCGTCCTGGTCCAGGCGTTCGCCGAGTACCCCGGCTCGAAGATGACGAGCGCCGGCGAGGCCTGGCGCCAGGTACGCAACCACTGGATCATTCCGTACGGCGGCGCGCTGCTCGTGATCGTGCTGCTCGCAATCGCGCTGTATTACTTTGCCAAGGGACCGCTCGGCGGCCACGAGCCCGACACCGGTCGCAAGATCGAGCGCTTCACCTACTTCGAACGTGCCGCGCACTGGAGCAACGCGATCGCGTTCTGCGTTCTCGCGATCTCGGGCCTGGTGATGGCGTTCGGCAAGTTCGTGCTGCTGCCGCTCACCGGCTCGACCCTTCTCGGCTGGCTCGGCTGGCCGCTCAAGACGGCGCACAACTTCTTTGGCCCGCTGTTCGCGGTGTCGCTGGTGATCGTGTTCTTCACCTTCCTGCGCAGCAACTGGCCGAGCCGCGATGACTGGGTCTGGCTGCGCCGCGGCGGCGGACTCTTCGGTGGCGAGGAGCCGCCTTCGCACCGCTTCAATGCCGGCGAAAAGCTCGTCTTCTGGGGCGGGGTGTTCTTCCTCGGCCTGTTCATCGTCAGCTCCGGCTTCGTGCTCGACAAGATCCTGCCCGGGCTCGACTATCAGCGCGGCGACATGCAGATCGCGCACATCGTCCATTCGATCGCGGCGATGTTCATGATGGCCGTCTTCATCGGCCACATCTACATCGGCACGATCGGCATGAAGGGTTCGTATCACGCGATGAAGACCGGCTATGTCGACGAAGGCTGGGCTCGCGAGCACCACCTGCTCTGGTACGAGGACATTCGCGACGGCAAGATCCCGGTCCAGCGCAGCACCCCTCCCGGGCGCCTTGAGCAGCCCGCCGCCTGAGTTCTCACCTGCGAGGAAGCCATGCGTCATGTCCCCCTTGCCGTCCTGATCGCACTGTCCCTGTCCGGCTCGGTGCTCGCCAAGCTTCCGGCGCTCTCCGACGAGGCGAAGGCCAAGGCGGCCGAGGTGGCCGCGAAGTCCGCATGGTCCGACAAGGTCGGCGCCTACAAGCTCTGCCAGGCGATGGATCGGGTCGCCGACGGCTATCGCAAGGAGGCGAAGGCCACGGGCAAGGAGCCGTCCGCGCCGGTGGCCACTCCAGGCTGCGCCGACCCGGGCCCGTTCGCGATCACGCCGGCGGCGGCCAAGCCCATCGAGGCCTCGGGCGCGCACTCGCCTTCCGGCATGGCGGTGGGCCCGCCGAGCACCAACGCGACATCGACGCAGATCTCGCCGAAGAAATAGCGGCGCATTCGCGGCCCGCACGGGGCCGCGGGTCGAGCCTTCGTTTGCGTACAGTCGAGCGATGAAGCCTACGCTGCGTCTCACTTCGGCCAGCGCGCCACTCACCCACGAGATCAGCGCCCGCGACGAGTTCGGCGCGACGCGCCGGATCTCGATCCCCGCCGAGCGCGCGCTGACCGTGTTCGTCGACAAGCGCGAGCTCGTGACGCTGATGACGCTGGGCGCCGCGCCCGAGCTGCTCGTGCTCGGCTACCTGCGCAACCAGCGGCTGGTCGACTCGGTCGACGATGTCGATTCGATCACCGTCGCCTGGGACGTCGCGGCCGCTGCCGTCAAGACGCGAGCCGGCATCGAGCGCTTCGACGAGAAGACGGCCAAGCGCGTCGTCACGACCGGCTGCGGCCAGGGCACGGTCTTCGGCGACATGATGAGCGACCTCGGCTCGATCCGCCTGCCCGACCCGGGCGACCCCGCCGCGCGCATCAGCCAGCGTACGCTGTACGGGCTGCTCAATGCGATGCGGCTCCAGGAGAGCACCTACAAGTCGGCGGGCTCGGTGCACGGCTGCGCCTTGTTCCGCCAGGACGAGCTGCTCACCTTCGTCGAGGATGTAGGCCGGCACAACGCGATCGACACCATCGCCGGCTGGATGTGGCTGAACGACGTCGCAGGCAGCGACAAGATCTTCTACACGACAGGCCGGCTGACGAGCGAGATGGTGATCAAGGCGGCGCAGATGGGCGTGCCGGTGATCGTGTCGCGCAGCGGCGCCACGCAGATGGGCCACGAGTTGGCCGAGCGCCTCGGCCTCACGTTGTTCGGCCGGGCGATGAATCGCCACTTCATCTGCTATTGCGGCTTCGACCGCTTCGACGCCGAGCCGGAGCGGCCGCGCCCCGCCTGAGGCGGGATCGCGAGCATCGCGCTCAGCCCAGGCCGTCGAACATCAGCACGTCGACGAGATCGCCGGCGGCGACGTTGCCCTGCTCGTGGCCGAGCACGACCAGGCCGTTCGCTTTGCTCATGCTGCTCAGGATGCCCGAGCCCTGGGCGCCGCTGAGCCGGACCTGCAGGCCGCCTTCGGCGGTGCGCTCGACGAAGCCGCGCTGGTACTCGGTGCGCCCCGGCTTCTTGCGCACGGCGTCGACGCTGGCGGCGCGAAGCGCGAGCGTCGGCGTCGCCGTGGCGCCGCTCATCGCGAGCAGGGCGTCGCGTACCAGCGCATAGAAGGTGACCATCACCGCGACCGGATTGCCCGGCAAGCCGAAGGCGATGACGCTGCGCCCGGCGCTTTCGATCCGGCCGATCGCCATCGGTCGGCCCGGACGCATGGCGATCCGCCAGAACACCGCGTCGCCCAGGCTGGCCAGGATCATGCGCGTGTGGTCGGCCTCGCCGACGCTGGCGCCGCCGGTGGTGATGATGGCGTCGGCGGCGCCAGCGGCGCAGCGAAACGCCGCCTCGAGCGCCTCGGGAACGTCGCGCACCACGCCGAAGTCGAGCACATCGACGCCGAGCCGTTGCAGCATCGCCCAGAGCGTGTAGCGGTTGCTGTCGTAGACCGAGCCCGGCGTGAGCGCCTCGCCGACCGAACGCAACTCGTCGCCGGTCGAGAAGAAGGCGACGCGCAGGCGCCGGAAGACCGGCACCTCGGCCCGGCCCAGCGAGGCCAGCACGCCGATGTCGGCCGGGCGAAGCACGCGGCCCGCGCAGAGCGCGGTCGCGCCGCGCGCCAGATCCTCGCCGGCGAGCCGCCGGTTTTCGCCCTGGCGCACCACGCCCGTCGCAACCGCGATGCGCGTGCCGTCGACGCGAACGAACTCCTGCGGCACGACCGTGTCGAGCCCCGCGGGCATGGTCGCGCCGGTCATGATGCGCACGCATTGACCGGGACCCACCGCGCCGGCGATGCCGCCGCCCGCGAAGCCGCTGCCAGCCACCTGGAGCACGGTGTCGCCGCTGGCCGCGAGGTCGGTGGCGCGCAGGGCGTAGCCGTCCATGGCCGAGTTGTCCTGCCCGGGAACGTCGATCGGCGAGACGATGTCCTCGGCGAGCACGCGGCCGAGCGCCGAGCGCAGCGCGAGCTTCTCGACCGCCTGCAGGCGCGGCACCAGTCTGTCGAGGAACTCGCGCGCGGTCGCCACCGGCAGCGCCTTCGGGTCGTAGCCGCCGACGCACGAGCCGATCTCCTGCAGCGAGGCCGCCTTCGGTTCGCTCACTGGGCTGCCCTCCGCGCTACGCGCTCCGGGACGAGCGCTTTGGAGCGGCCAAGCTCGCTCACTGGACTACCCTTCGCGCTGCGCGCTCCGGGATGAGCGCTTTGGAGCGGCCATGCGCGCTCATGGTCGCTGGAGCTGCTGCAGCTCGTCCATGGTGTTGGCATTGGCGAACGCCTCGGCGTTCTCGAAGGCGACCAGACGGGTCGCGTGCAGGGCGGTCCAGCGATCGATCTTGCGCTGCCCGCCGTGAATGAAGCGGACCAGGCTTTCCATCAGGGCGGCGCGCATCATGCAGAACACCGGCTGCGCTTGCAGCGTGTCGCCGTCGCGGGTGGCGGCGACGGCGATCTCGGTGCTCTCGTCGGCGAACGATTCGGCGAGCCGCACGACCAGGTCTTCCGGAAACAGCGGCGAATCGCAGGGCACGACGATCAGGTACGGTGTCTCGCAGCGCTCGAGACCGGCCAGGAAGCCGGCCAGCGGACCCGGATAGTCGGGCACCGCGTCGGGCCAGACCGGCACGCCCATCGACTCGTAAGCCGCGATGTTGCGGTTGGCATTGAGGAGGGTCTCGCCGACCTGTGCTTGCAGCCGCAGCAGCGCGTGCATCGCCAGCGGCATGCCGCGGAAGTTCTGCAGGCCTTTGTCGACGCCGCCCATGCGGCTGCCCCGCCCGCCGGCGAGGACGAGGCCGGTGATCTGGTCCTTACCGATCCTGGGCATCGGGCTCACCGGTCCGCGTTCGGGAAGAACAACTGCTTGCCGTCGATCCGATACGCGGCGATGCTCGACTGACCCTCGGGGCCGGTCACCCAATCGGAGAAGGCTTGCGCCTCGGCCAGCTTGACATGCGGATGGCGTGCCGGGTTGACGACGATCACGCCGTACTGGTTGAAGAGGCGCGAGTCGCCTTCGACCAGGATCGCGAGCTTGCCCGGGTTCTTGAACGCCAGCCAGGTGCCCCGGTCGGTCAGGACATAGGCGTCGCTGCTCGAGGCGATGTTGAGCGCGGGGCCCATGCCGCAGCCGCAGGCTCGATACAGGAAGGTCTTGCCCGGCGCGTTTGCGGCCGGGTCGTCGATGCCGGCCTCTTTCCAGTAGCGCAGTTCGGCCGCGTGGGTGCCGCTGCGGTCGCCGCGTGAGATGAAGGGCAGGTTCGAGGCGGCGAGCTTGCGCAGCGCCGCGACGATGTCCCTGCCCCTGGTTGCGGCCGGGTCGGCCGCGGGGCCGACGAGGACGAAGTCGTTGTACATGACCGGACGGCGCGCCAGCCCGAAGCCCTCGGCCACGAATTTCTCCTCGGCAGCCTGGTCGTGTACGAACAGGACGTCGGCATCGCCTCGCCGGCCCATGTCAAGCGCCTGGCCGGTGCCCTGCGCGACCACCCGGACGTCGATGCCGCGCGCCTTCTTGAATGCGGGTAGCAGGTGCGCGAACAGGCCCGACTGTTCGGTGCTGGTCGTCGACGACATGACGATATAGGGACCGGTGGCGGCCGCCGCCGCGCCGAGGGCCGCTGTTGCGGCAGCGAACCCGATCAGGACGCCGCGCGTGAGCGTACGGACGATGGATCTCATGAAGACTCCTCTGAAGGCAGGATCGCGGCCGGATCGCGGCGCAGCGGCAGATCGGCGTGCTCGCCGAAGTAACGTTCGGTCGGCAGGTCGGCGAGGATTGCGCCGCCGTCGAGGTGGATCACCCGGGTCGCCAGGCGCTTGACTTGGCCGAGGTTGTGCGTGCTCATGACGAGCGTCATCCCGTCGGCGGCGAAAGCGGCGAGCATAGCCTCGATCTCTTTCTTCGCTGCCGGGTCGAGGTTCGAGGTCGGCTCGTCGAGGAACAGCACGTCGGGTCGCGCCGCCCAGGCACGAGCCAGCGCCAGCCGCTGCTGCTGCCCGCCGGAGAGGGTGCGCGCCGGCCGCTCGGCCCGGTCGGCGAGGGCGGCGCGATGCAGCGCCTCGCATGCCCGGCCGGCGCGCTCGGCCTTTGGCACGCCGGCCAGCCAGAGCGCGACGCGCAGGTTGTTCAGGACTGACAGACGCAGCATGAACGGGCGCTGGAACACCATCGCCTGGGCCGCGCCGGCTTCGGCGACGCGACGCGAGCCGGTGTGCGGCAGCAGGCCGTGCAGCGCATGGAGCAAAGTCGTTTTGCCGGCGCCGTTGTTGCCGACCAGCGCGACGAACTCGCCGCGCCCGATCTGCACGTCGACGTCGTTCAGCGCGGCGAGCGCGCCGTAGCACACCGTCACGCCGGAGAGGCCGAGGAGCGGCGCCGGCTCACTCATCGCGCCCCCACGCTTGCGGCTGGCGCCGCTGCGCTGCCCCCCGAGGGGGCGTTCGCCCCTTGGGGCGGCCCGGCGGCGCTCATCTGGCGCCGCTCAGCGTCTGCCGCTTCACGCCGGGACTGAGTGCGACGGCGGCGTTGACGATGCCGACCACGACGAGCAGGATCAAGCCGAGGGCGAGCGCGAGCGGCAGGTCGCCCTTGCTTGTCTCGAGCGCGATCGTGGTGGTGATGACGCGGGTCAGCCCGTCGATGTTGCCGCCGACGATCATCACCGCGCCGACCTCCGAGACGGCGCGGCCGAAGGCGGTGAGCAGCACCGTGACGACCGACCAGCGCTCGTGCACGAGCATGAGGAGGGCGCGCGTGAGCGGCCCCGCACCCATCGAGCCAAGCTGGTCGCCGCCCTCGCGCAGGCTGTCGGCGACGAGCTGGCGCGACAGCGCGGCGATCACCGGCAGCACCAGAATGCTCTGGGCGATGACCATCGCCTTCGGCGTGAAAAGGATGCCCCACGAGCCGAGCGGTCCGCTGCGCGAGAGCAGCAGATAGACGACCAGGCCGACCACGACCGAAGGCAGGCCGAGCAGCGTGTTCAGCGCCGCCACCAGCACGCGCCGCCCCGGGATGCGCGTGACGGCGAGCCATGCACCACCGGCCAGGCCGAAGATCGCGCCGATCAGGCATGCCATGCCGCTCACCGAGAGCGACAGGGCGACGATTCGTGCCAGCTGCGGATCGGTGTCGCGCACCAGGGCGATGGCGGTCGAGAAGCTTTCCGCGAATGCGCTCATCGTCTCGTGCTCACGGCGCCGATTCTGCCGCGCTCTTTCGCGGCGTCACATCGACTCGGCCAGCGGCAGATTGAGGAGCAGGTTCTGCGGCTTGAGCTTGAGCGTCTGCGCCTCGGTCATGGCCAGGCCGAGGTAGACCGGCTTGCCGGCGAGGTCGGCGCGCATCGCCTGCGGATCGTCGAAGTCGAGGCGGAACAGGCCGATCAGGCGAGCCGGATCGGCGGTCTCGGTGCTGCCCTTCAGGTAGAGCTCGTTGAGCAGCGCGGTCGAGTCGACGTCGAGGCCGATGTGCCAGCGCCACGCCGGGTCGTCGACCCGCGCCTGCGGCTCGATGCGCACGGCGACGCCGAGGAAGTGCCGCACCCACAGCTCAAGAACGCGGCCGAGCGCTTTTAGGCCCGAGTCGACACGGGCCAGCGTGATCACCAGGCCGTGGCCGAGGTCGCTGCCGAAGGTGTGCGAAAGGTCGAGCACGAACGCATGGCGTTCGCTCGCCTCGAAAAAGCGCCCAGCCGTGTCGGCATTCAGCACCTCGAGGCCGGGTGCAGCGTCTGCGGCTGGTTGCTGACGCAGCAGCCGGCCGAGCGGATCGGGCGGGCCGGGGTTGCTCAGGCGGTCGGCGGTGTCGCGGTCGGCGGCGAGCACCCTGCCGTCCTGCAGGGCGATTCGCTGCGGCCGGAACAGGAGCTCGGCGGCGCGCAGGACGATCGCGTCGTCGCAGCCGTCGACGACGTTGCGCACGATCGCCTCGGCGACGCGGTCGAAGAAGAGCGGCGGCAGGTCGATCGCGCCGGCGCGAAAGACCGAGAGGTACCAGGCCTCGAGCGTGCCGGCGGCGAGCAGGCCGTCGCGAAAGCGCAGGTAGTGGGCGTAGTTGTCGCGTGCATCGGGATCGGCGAGGGTCAGCAGATCGAGTGGCGTGACGGGTCGCGAAGGCGCTTCGAGCAGCGTCCGGTGCAGGTGCTGCTCGGCGTCGCACGATTCCGCGACCAGGGCCAGTTGCGGCAGCCCGAGGAACAGCCGCAGGTAGGCATCGGTCGCTACGAGCCGGCCGTGATCGTCGCGTCGCAGCTCGCGAAAGCCGCTGCCCGGCCAGATGTCGCGCATCGCCGGAATTATCGTCGGGCGCTCGCGCGGCTCCGGCGCCGCCGCACCCCTACACTTCGGGCCCACGTCGCAGGCCTCGGCCGGCGTTGAAGCAGCCTCCGGCGGCGCGCGTGACGGTTCACTTTCCTGGCGATGAACGTCATCGGCCTTTGCGGCTTTTCCGGTTCCGGCAAGACCACCCTGGCGGAGCAGCTGATCGCGCAGCTTCGCGCGGCCGGGCAGCGCGTCTCGGTCGTCAAGCACGCGCACCACAGCTTCGACATCGACCACGAAGGCAAGGACTCGTGGCGGCATCGCCGTGCTGGCGCGTCCGAGGTCGTCATCGCTTCCGACCGGCGCCTGGCCAAGATTCGCGAGTTCGACACGCTCAGCGACCCCGGTGTGCCCGAGCTGATCGCCGAGCTGGCGCCATGCGACTGGGTGCTGGTCGAGGGCTTCAAGCAGGCCGCCTTGCCCAAGCTCGAGGTCTGGCGTGCGGCGACCGGCAAGCCGGCACAGTATCCGGCCGACCCACACGTGGTCGCCATCGCCACCGACGACGCCGAGCGCCTGCCGGTGCCGACGTCCTTGCCGATTCTCGATCTCAACGACGCAGCCGGCATCGTCGCCTTCCTGCTCGCCGACCCGGGTCGCTACTTCTATCGGCCGCCGGGCCAGGTGCCGCCGTCGGGCCGACCGTCTGCGGGTGTGACGAGCGTCGCCGCGCGCGCCCTGCGCGGCAGCGGCGACGCCGGCGTCGAGGAGCGCGTCGCCGACGAGGTGGCGATGGCCATCGAGATCGATGGCGCCGGCCGCATCCTGCTGTTCGCGACGCCGACCGACCTCGAGGACATGGTCCTCGGCTACCTGCTCGGCGACGGAATTGTCGAGAGCGCGAGCGACCTGCTCGGCTTCGAGGCCGTGCCGCACGACGCCGGCTTCGTGCTGCGCGCGCAGCTTCGCCCGGCCTGTGCCGAACGGTTGAAGCTTCGGCCTCCACGCGTCGATGCGTCTGCGGGCTTCGGTGCAGCCGCGGCGCTGGCGAACGGCGTCAGCCGTGCGGCCTTGCGAGTCACGCCGGTCGAGATCGATCAAGCGGCACTGGTCGCCGGGATGCGCGCGCTCGCGGCGGGCGGCGGGCTCTGGAAGGCGACCGGCGCGAGCCACGCCGCCGCCTGGATCTCGCTGGATGGCGAGCTGAAGATAGTGCGCGAGGACGTCGGTCGGCGCAATGCGCTCGACAAGCTGGTCGGCGCGATGGCCCGGGCGGGGATCGATCCGTCGCGCGGTTTCGCAGCGGTGACGAGCCGCGTCAGTCACGGGATGGTGCGGCAGGCCGCCGCCGCCGGCATCGGCGTGCTCGCCGCGATCTCCGCGCCGACCGGGCTCGCGATCGGCCTTGCCGAGTCCGCCGGGATCACGCTGGTCGGCTTCGCGCGCGGCGACAGTGCGACGGTTTATGCCGGCGCCGATCGGGTCAGGAAGGATCCCGGCTTGGCGCGCTGAGCCCGGAGCCGGGCGGCGTCCTCGGCAGTCAGGCGATGCGGGCGATGTCGCGCAGGTGCGTCGGCCCGGCGCGGCGCTCGATCTCGGCGAGCAGCGGCTTGTTCCAGCCGAGCATGAACATCGCCTCGGCGGTGACGAACATCGGCGCCACGACCAGGCCGACGACGTCGTCGACGAACGCCGGCTTTCGGCCCTCATACCAGTGGCCGATGAACTGGATCATCCAGCCGACGAAGAAGAAGCCGCCACCCCAGATCAGCCAGGACTGGACGCTGCCGCCGGAGACCTGCTCGCCGAGCCTGAGCAGCACGGCGACGACGATGCTGGTGGCCAGGCCGAGCACGACGTCGCCGCGCGTCAGATACCAGGCGGCAGCGAACGCGAAGGCGATCCAGGCCGGTGTCAGCGAGACGCCGAAGACCGGCAGCACCGGCCGGGCCAGCAGGACGAGGACGCCGAACACGATCATCGGTACGCCGATGAAGTGGCTGACGATGTTGCGCCGGTCGCGGTGGTATTCCGCGTACTGGGCGAGGAGCTCGGTGGCGTTGCGCATGCGTGGGCCTCGAATCGGCAATGCCGTCATATTAGGCCAACCGGCAAGGACTGTGCGCTGCGACGGCAGCGCCGGCGTGAGCGACCACACGGCCGGCGCCGACCGGCGGCGGATACTGCCGCAGGCCGACGACGGCATAGCGCTTTCGCCGACACCGGCGGGGCGCGGCCGGGGGCTACCATCTCTCGCATTGCCACGCGGGGAGAACTGCGATGCGAATGGACGGCCAGGACGAGAGCAGCAACGTCGAAGACGTGCGCGGCATGAGCGGTGGCGGCGGTGGAGGCTTCGGCATCGGCGGGCGCGGCATCGGCCTCGGCAGCGTCGCCGTCGCCCTGGTCGCCGGCTGGATCTTCGGCATCAACCCGCTCACCATCCTCGGCCTGATGGGCGGCGGCGGTGGCGGCGGCCAGGTCGTGCAGCAGCAGGGCCCGGCTCCGGCACCGCCGAAAAACGACGCCGGCGCGCGCTTCGTCTCGCAGGTGCTGCGCAGCACCGAGGTGGTCTGGACCGACGTCTTCCGCGAGTCGGGCAAGACCTACCAGCCGCCCAAGCTCGTGCTTTTCAACCAGCAGTGGCCGACGGCCTGCGGCCAGGGCGAGTCCGCGATGGGCCCGTTCTACTGTCCGAACGACCAGAAGGTCTACATCGACCTCAGCTTCTACGACACGCTGGCGCGCAAGCTCGGCGCGCCTGGCCAGTTCGCCCAGGCCTACGTCGTCGCCCACGAAGTCGGCCACCATGTGCAGAACCAGCTCGGCATCATGCAGAAGGTCGACGCGATGCGCGGTCGCGGCGGCGAGGCGCAGGCCAACGCGCTGAGCGTGCGCGTCGAACTGCAGGCCGACTGCTTCGCCGGCGTCTGGGCCAAGCGCTCGCAGCAGGAAAACGGCTGGCGCCTCGATGCCGGCGACATCGAGACCGCGCTCAACGCCGCGGCGCAGATCGGCGACGACACCCTTCAGCGCAAGTCGCGCGGCACGATCGTGCCGGAGACCTTCACGCACGGCACGAGTGCGCAGCGGGTCAGTTGGTTCAAGCGCGGCGTCGAAAGCGGTAGCGTCGATCGCTGCAACACCTTTGAAGGACGCGATCTCTAATTTCCGGGCACCGCTCCGGTGGCACTACGTCACGTCGGGGACCTCAAGCCGGGCGGACTTGCGCCGATACTCGCCATGACATGGCGCAGATGAAAGCAGCGGTGGATTCGGGCGTGGCTGTCCAGCCCGCGCCGCTGCATCAGGCAGTGGAGGCGTCGAGCGAGGCCTTGCAGGCGCGGCGGCGCGAGCGACTGCGCATGCTGCCGATGGTGGCGGCGAGCTACGGCGTCGACACGGCGCTGCTCTGCGCCTACTTCGCCGTCGGCGTCGTCCCCTGGCAGATGCCGCCGACCTTCCTCGCCTGCGGCCTGCTGCTCTGCGGCGCCTTCCATCTCGTGCTCGACAGCGATCTGCCGGAGCGGATGCGCGATCACCACCTGGTGATGGAGCAGATGGTCGCCAATTGCGCGCTGCAGATGGCGTTCCTGCTCTGGGTGCCGCAGGTCGGCGCGCCCTTGATGATGCTTTGCTTCGTCATCTTCGCCTTCGGTGCGCTGCGCATGAAGTTCCGAACCGTTGTCTTCGGCTCGACGGCGTTGGCGGTGGCGATGGGCCTGGTCGTCGCCTTCTTCGGCGAAGGCATCGACCTGCCCGCCGAAACTCCCGCGCAACGCGCGGTGAGCGGCCTTTGGTTCGCGGTCGTGCTGTCGCGCCTGGCCTTCCTCGGCCAGCACGGCGCGCACCTGCGCGCTCTGCTCAACGAGCATCGCGCCAAGCTCACCGTCGCCCTCGCCGAGGTCGAGCGTCTGGTCGGCCGTGACGACCTCACCGGCGCCATGAACCGGCGCGCCATCGTCGCCCTGGTCGGCGAGGAACGCGATCGCATGCGCCGCACCGGAGCGCCCTTCGCCGTCGCCTTGTTCGACATCGACTTCTTCAAGAGCGTCAACGACGACCACGGCCACCTCGTCGGCGACGAGGTGCTGCGCCGCTTCTGCGGCGCCGCGTCGGAGGCGATCCGCACCACCGACCGGCTCGGCCGCATCGGCGGCGAAGAGTTTCTGGTGCTCATGCCGGCGACGGAGAAGCCCGAGGCCGCGCTGGCCGCCGCCGAGCGGGTACGCGACGCGGTCGCACGCGTCGACTGGAACAGCGTCGACGCCGGCCTGCATGTGACGGTCTCCGCCGGCGTCGGCATCGCCGGCGCCGACGACACGCTCGAGACCCTGCTCGGCCGCACCGACACCGCGCTCTACGCCGCCAAGCACGCCGGACGCAACTGCGTTCGCGCCGCCTAGGCTCGCTTCAGCGCAGGGCGCGAATCCAGTCGCAACGCAGCACGCCCGCGGCGTGCAGCCGCCGCCGCAAGGCGACGTAGAGGCTGGGCAGAAATAGCATGGCGCCGCAGAGCGCCAGGGCCCAGCCGGCATGGATCAGAAAGGCCGCCGGGGCGCCGACCCAGCCGGCCAGCCATAAGGTCAGCACCATGTCCCACACATGCTTCTCGAAAGGCTGCTCGCGCAGGTGGCGCTGATGCCAGAGCTTGAGCTCGTGGAACTGCTCGAGGTTCATGGCGGGCGACGCCTCCTTGGCCGCTCAGTACGTACCGGGCAGGAGGATCCGGTCGTCGACCTTCTTCAGGTCGGTGTGGCCGCAGAACGCCATCGTCAGCGCCATCTCGTTGGCGATGACTTCGAGCGCCCGCGTCACGCCGGCCTGGCCCATTGCACCGAGCCCATAGACGAAGGCGCGGCCGATCAGCGTGCCGCGCGCGCCGAGCGCCCAGGCCTTGAGAACGTCCTGGCCGGAGCGGATGCCGCCGTCCATCCAGACCTCGATTTTCGAGCCGACCGCCTGCGCGATCGCCGGCAGCGCCGAGATGCCCGAGGGCGCGCCGTCGAGCTGACGCCCGCCGTGATTGGAAACGACGATCGCATCGGCGCCGCTGTCGACGGCGAGCTGCGCGTCTTCAGCGTCGAGGATGCCCTTCAGGATGAGCTTGCCGCCCCAGCGCTTCTTGATCCACTCGATGTCGGCCCAGGTCAGCGTCGGGTCGAACTGCTGCGCCGTCCAGGCGCCGAGCGACGCCATGTTCTCGACGCCCTTGACGTGGCCGACGATGTTGCCGAACTGGCGCCGCTTCGTGCCCAGCATGGCCAGGCCCCAGGTCGGCTTGGTCATCAGGTTGAGGAGGTTCGCCAGCGTCGGCTTAGGCGGCGCCGAGAGGCCGTTCTTGATGTCCTTGTGGCGTTGCCCCAGCACCTGCAGATCGAGCGTGAGTACGAGCGCGCTGCAGCGAGCCGCCTTGGCGCGATCGATGAGCCGGCCGATGAAGTCGCGATCGCGCATGACGTAGAGCTGGAACCAGAATGGCGCTTTGCTGTTCGCGGCGACGTCCTCGATCGAGCAGATGCTCATGGTCGATAGCGAGAAAGGCACGCCGAAGGCTTCGGCGGCGCGCGCGGCCAGGATCTCGCCGTCGGCATGCTGCATGCCGAGCATGCCGATCGGCGCCAGCGCCACCGGCATCGCCACGTCGATGCCGATCATCTTCGTGCGCAGCGAGCGCTTCTCGATGTCGACGGCGACGCGCTGGCGCAGCTTGATCTTCTGGAAGTCGCTTTCGTTCGCACGGTAGGTGGATTCGGTCCATGAACCGGAATCGGCATAGTCGTAGAACATGCGCGGCACCTTGCGCCTGGCCTCCTCGCGCAGGTCTTCGATGTTGGTGATGACGGGGCCGGACGATGCGCTCACTGGGGTACCTTCGTGCTTCGCACTCCGGTATTCGCCCTTGGGGCGGCCCGGCGGGCTCATGCGACGATGCTACGACAGCGGCAACTCAGGTTGCGAGGCAGACTCCGAACGACGCGGCGGCGCCGGCGACGCGGCCGGCGTGCCCGCCACCAGGTCGCTCAGCTTTTCCAGCGCCGAGGCGCGCACGCCGAGCAGGCGCAGGCGACGCGTCAGGTCGACGCGCTTCAGGCACTGGCCGGCGGCGCGCCGGATCTCGCGGCCGTCGAGCGTGTGCGCGGGCAGGGTGATGGCGCGCGTCGCGATCCGGAAGTCGTCGAAGCGCAGCTTGATGCCGATCGTCTTGGCCGCGTAGCCCTTTCTCGACAGGTCGCCGGCGAGCTTGCTGCACAGGTCGGTGAAGATCGCGCCGAGCTCGGCACGGTCGCGCACCGCATGCAGGTCACGGTCGAAGGTAGTCTCGCGGCTGATCGATTCCGGCTCGCTGTAGGTGACCACCGGGCGCTCGTCCTGACCGTGCGAGGCGGCGTGCAGCCAGGCGCCGAAGCTCTTGCCGAAATGCTCGACGAGAAAGGCCGGCTCGGCGGCGGCGACGTCGCCGATCGTCTCGATGCCGAGCGCGGCGAGCCTGGCCGCCGCCTTCGGTCCGATGCCGTTGACCTTGCGCGCCGCCAGCGGCCAGACGCGCGCCGCGATGTCAGCCTCGCCGAGGAGAGTCAGGCCGTCGGGCTTGTCGAGCTCGGAGGCGATCTTCGAGAGCAGCTTGTTCGGCGTGATGCCGATCGAGCAGCTCAGGCCGGTCGCCTCGCGCACCGCCGCCTTGAGCGCCTGGCCTGTGGCGCGGCCGCCGTCCTCATGCACGCCGGCGATCTCGCTCAGGTCGACATAGATCTCGTCGATGCCTCGGTCTTCGACGATCGGCGCGAGGCTGCGCACTGCCGCCTTGAACTGCCGCGAATACTTGCGGTACTCGTCGAAGTCGACCGGCAGCAGCACCGCGTCGGGCGCGAGCACGGCCGACTTCATCATCCCCATCGCCGAGAACACGCCGAGCTTTCGTGCCTCGTAGGTGCTCGTCGTGACGACGCCGCGGCCGACGTAGTGGCGCAGGATCGAAAAGCTGCGCGTGCCGTTGGCCTGCAGGCGCGGCTGGCTGTCGCGGCCGCCGCCGATGACGACCGCCCGGCCGCGCAGCTCCGGATAGCGCAGCAGCTCGACCGACGCGTAGAACGCGTCCATGTCGAGATGGGCGATGAGCCGGGCCATGACGGGAATGGTAGGCTCCAAACTGGTTGCATCCACAGTCCGACCGGCCGCCATGACACCCGACTCGACGACGACCTCGATCCGCTTCGCGACGCGCGCCGACGCTGGCGTGATCGCCGAGATGTCGCGCGACCTGATCGAGCGCGGCCTCGGCTGGAGCTGGACCCGCGAGCGCGTGCTGCGCAGCCTGCGCCATCCCGACACCAACGCCGTCGTCGCCGTGCGCGAGGCCGAGCGCGCCGGCTTCGGCATCATGAAATACGGCGAGGACGAGGCCCACCTGCTGCTGCTCGCGGTGCGACCGTCGATCGCCCGACGCGGCGTCGGCAGCGCGCTGGTCGACTGGCTCGAGCGCTCGGCCCGTGTCGCCGGCGTCAGCCGCATCTCGCTCGAAGCGCGCTTCGGCAACGTCGCGGCGCGCAACTTCTACGCACGGCTCGGCTATGTCCAGTCGCAGCTGCTGCCGGGCTACTACGGCGGCCGCGAGGCGAGCGTACGCATGGCGAAGAACCTGAGCGACGAACGAAAGGGATCAGGATGAACAAAGGCGTCTTCGGACTGACTGCGCTGGCGCTCGCTGCCGGTCTGGTGCAAGCGCAAACCGCAGCGGTGTCGGCCGACACGACCGCTCTGCCGCTGGCCGCCAAGCGCATCGCGGCGAGCGCCGACGAGTGCATCGTGTGGCGGCGCGAGCGCAGCTTTTCGCGGAGCGTCGAGATGCACGATCTGCCGGCCTTCGAATCGCACCTGCACGCGGGCGCGATCTTCGACGCCGGGTCTCCGGAGGTCGCCCGCGGCAAGGCCGAGGTGGTCGAGAGCTGGGCCGGCCTCGTCGAGGGCAAGCGCACCGTGCTGCGCTGGCGGCCGGGCATCGTCAACATCGGCGGCGACCCGGCGATCGCGGTATCGCGCGGGCCGTGGATCCTGCAGTCGATGCGCGACGGCGCGAGCTCGACCAGCGTCGGCTTTTACCAGACGGTGTGGCTGCGCGATGCGAAGGACGGCAGCTGGCGCGTTCTCTTCGACGCCGGCGCCTCGACGCCGCTGAAGGTGGCCGACCGGGCGGCGGCCGACGCCTGGGTAGCCGAGCAGCCGATGAACGATTGCGCCTGACTTGTCATCCTCGGCGTAGCGAAGGATCTCAGGTCTTCGCGAACGCGAGACCCTTCGCTTCGCTCAGGGTGACAGGCGCCGGGGCGACGGCAACTCAGGCCCGGAACACACCGCTCTTGTACATGCCGCGGTCGGCGGCACCGTAGATCGAGTAGAGCGCGGCGCCTTCGCGCGGCAGCAGCACATCCATGGCGCGGTCGAGCGCGGCGGTGGCGCGGGCCAGCGATTCGCGCTGCGCCGCCACCTGGCCGCTGGCTTGCACGAGCCGGTCGCGCAGGGCGGGCGAGACGGGGCCGTGACGGGCCGCGTCGGCAAAATGGTTGACGGCGCCGGCGAGTGCCTTGTGCAGCTCGGACGCATGCAGGTCGATGCCGGCGGCGTCGCGCGCCAGCAAGGCATTGCCGAGCTCGGCGAGTCGCAATTCGACCGCGCAAAGACGCTCTTCGAGGTCGGGCGAAAGCGGCGCCGGACCGGTGTTCCCGGCCATCAGCTCTGCACCTTGCTCAGCAGCTCCTGCGCGTTGGCGATCAGCTTGTCGGCGATCGCCCCCGGGTTGACCTTGAACGTGCCGTTGGCGATGGCCTGGCTCATGCGCCCCACCTTGTCGGCGTCGAATTCGTTCGAGGTCCCGCCCGAAAGCAGGGTCGCGGCGGTGCTCGAGAGCGCGACGGTGGCGCTCGGATCGGTTCCCTGGGGGGCTGCCGGAGCAGCACCATGGGTGCCGTGGGCGCCCTGGGCGTGGCCGGCCTTGCCCACCTCAGCGGCCGCGGCTTGCGAGCCCGGCGCCGGAACGGCGACTGGCTTGTCCGCGGGATTACCGATCTTCATGGTGCTCTCCATCGGCGCCAGCAGGGGGCGCGCCCATCAACATGGACGGAGTATCGGCGTCGCATGGCGCGACTTTAGGGATTTCTGGCGGCGTCGGCCGGACGGCGAGAGCCGCCTTCACAGCGAGACCTCGATGCGCCGGTCGCCGGACGGCATGCCGGTGAGGACGTGGCCGCTCTCGGTGCGCACGCGGGCGGTCTGGCCCTCGACGCCGTTGCTCAGTGCCTGGGCTTCGCTTTCGAGCGAGAAACCCTCGCCCACGGCGAGGACCTTGACGGTGTCGCCGGCGACGAACCACTGACGGATCTTGAGCTGGCCGGCGCGCAGCGTCTGGCCGGGCTTCAGGTTTTGCGCCAGAACGCGGCCGACGGCGAGCTTGGGGTCGACCAGGGCAGGCGTGAACTCTTCGGCCAGGTCGACCTCGGCCTCGGCCAGGTCGGCACCGCTCAAGGTCGCGCCGGCGGCGGCGCCGGCCGGCACGACCAGGGCGCGGCCCCAGACCTTGACGATGACCGGCAGATAGACGTTCCAGGGCGTCGGCCCTACCTTGCAGCGTAGGCCGATGCGCGCCTTGCCCCAGAGGCGCATGCCGGCCGGAACGTAGGGCTCGATGCTCTGGCAGGGCGCCAGGTGCAGGCGCGGGTCGAGCTGGCCGACCGTCACCTCCACCCGCGGCGCACCGGCTTCGCCGGCCTTGCCGATGGCCAGGGCGCGCACGCTTTCGAGCACGGCCGGGTCGAGCGCGGCGCTGGTCTCCTGGGCGTTGGCCGGGGTTGCCGTACCGAACAGGGCGAACCCGACGACGACCGCCCAGGACAGCAGACGGGCCAGCCACCAGGCAAATACACGTGAGGCGGCGCGCGCGAAGTGGGCGAAAAGGACGACGGCCAACATGGACCTCACTCTAAGGATGCAGTGCAGGGCACGAGGCCCGGATATGGCCGCGAAACCAGGGCCTGTTCGCGCCTATGTCGGCCCGGGCCCTCAAGACAATGGCCGCACGTCGTCGCCTGTCCGGGCCCTTGCCCGAGCTGCGGCGGCGAAAGCGAGGCCACGATGCTCAACCGAACCACAGACGCGCTCGACTTCCAGGCCCAGGCACTGACGCTGCGCTCGGAGCGGCAGCGCCTGATCGCGAGCAACATCGCCAACGCCGACACGCCGGGCTACCAGGCCCGTGACATGGATTTCGCCAAGACCCTGCTCGCCGCGACGGCTGGCCTGGCAGGAGCGCAGAGCGTCGCGACCAGCCACCCCGGACATATCGGCAGCGCCAGCCCGGGCTTGAGCGGCGGCAGCGTCGGCGCCGACCTGCTCTACGCGACACCGAGCCAGACCAACCTCGACCGCAACACCGTCGACATGGACCGCGAGCGGGCCAGCTTCGCCGACAACGCGATCAAGTACGAAGCCACGCTTCGCTTCATCAATCAGTCGGTGCGGACGCAGTTGTCCGCGATCACCGGCCAATAAGAAGGAGTGTCGCGATGAGCATGCTTAGTATCTTCAACGTCGCGGGCAGCGCCGCGAGCGCGCAAAGCCAGCGGCTCAACGTCGTCGCCTCCAACCTGGCCAACGCCGACACCGTGGCCGGCCCCGACGGCACGGCCTACAAGGCGCGCCAGGTCACCTTCCAGACGCAGCTGATGGGGGACGGCGGCAACGACCCGACGGCGGCGGGCGTGCGCGTCAGCACCGTCAGCGAGGACCAGACGGCGGGCCGGCGCGTGCACGATCCCAAGCATCCGAGCGCCGACGCCGACGGCTACGTGACCTACAGCAACGTCAACGCGATCGAGGAGATGGTCAACATGATCTCGGCCTCGCGTTCGTACCAGAACAACCTCGAGGTAATGAACACGGCGAAGACGCTGCTGCTCAAGACCATCCAGCTCGGCCAGAGCTGAACCTGACCGAAGCGAGACGACACCATGGCCATCGCTGCAACCAGTTCCACCAGCGACGTCAACGTCGCCTCCTCGCCGGCGACATCGACCGCCGCCGACACGACCATCACCGCCGACCGCTTCCTGAAGCTGCTCGTCGCGCAGATGCAGAACCAGGATCCGCTCAACCCGATGGACAACGCCCAGGTGACGAGCCAGATGGCGCAGATCAACACCGTCACCGGCATCGATAAGCTCAACACCACGGTCGCCGGCCTGTCGTCGCAGTTCATGCAGCTGCAGGCGGTGCAGGGCGCCTCGCTGGTCGGCCACGACGTGATCGTGCCCGGCAACAAGCTCGACATCGACACCGCGACGGCGATCGGCCAGGGCGGCTTTCAGATCGCGACGCCGGCCGACGCGGTCAAGGTCGAGATCCTCTCGCCCAGCGGCGCCGTCGTGCAGACGCTCAACCTCGGCGCCCAGGGCGCCGGCATGCACAGCTTCGACTGGCCGGCCGGCACCGCCACCGACAGCAGCGCGCTCACCTTCCGCGTCACCGCCACCAGCGGCGGTGTGGCGATGGCATCGACCGCGCTGATGCGCGACCGCGTCGACGCGGTCAGCACCGACGGCGGCACCTTCAACCTCGAGCTCGAGAAGTCGGGCCTCGTTCCCTACAGCTCGGTCAAGGCATTGAACTGACCGGTTTCCGATTGCCGTAGCCACTTCGTCGCGGCCCAGCGCTGCGACTCTTTCGAAAGCGACATCGCCATGAGCTTCCAGCAAGGTCTTTCCGGTCTCAACGCCTCGAGCAAGAGCCTCGAGGTCATCGGCAACAACATCGCCAACGCCAACACCTACGGCGCCAAGGTCTCGCGCGCGGAGTTCGCCGACGTCTATGCGAACGCCATCGGTGGCACCGCCAACGCGATCGGCATCGGCACGACGATCGGTGCGGTGGCGCAGCAGTTCACGCAGGGCAACATCACGAGCACCGACAACCCGCTCGACGTCGCCATCAACGGCGGCGGCTTCTTCGAGCTGAAGGGCGCCTCAGGCGCGATCTCGTATTCGCGCAACGGCCAGTTCAAGGTCGACAACAGCGGCTTCATCGTCAACAACCAGGGCGGCAAGCTGATGGGCTACCCGGCCGACGCCACCGGCGTGATCATCCCCGGCACCGCCGGCCCGCTGCTCATGCCGACCGCCGGCATCAAGCCCGCGGTCACCGCCAACATCTCGATGGAGATGAACCTCGACTCGCGGTCCGCCGTCACCTTGCCGGCGGCCGGCGCGCCGATCAATTTCGCCGATCCCTCGACCTACAACAACGCGACCTCGCAGACGGTGTACGACGCCAAGGGAGAGGACGTGGCGCTGACCTACTACTTCCAGAAGGCCGGCACCGACACCTGGAACGTCTATGTCGCCGCCAACGGCGTGCCGCTGGCGACGGCGGGCGGCAACCCGGCGCCGTCGACGACGATCACCTTTCCCACCAATGGCGGCACGCCGACGGCGCCGGTCGGTGCCGTCACGCTGAACATTCCCGCCGTGCCCATGGCGAACGGCGGGACCACCGTGGCGATCCCCGGCGTGGCCCTCAGCCTGAGCGGCGCAACCCAGTACGGCTCGCAGTTCGGCGTCACCGCGCTGACCCAGGACGGTTACGCGCCTGGCCAGTTCATCGGCGCGCAGATCGATGGCAACGGCGTCATCAGCGCCCGCTACTCGAACGGCCAGACCAAGCCGGCCGGCCAGCTCGAGCTCGCCACCTTTCGCGATCCGCAGGGCCTGCAGCCGATGGGCGGCAACGCCTGGGTGCAAAGCGCTGCGTCGGGTGGCCCGGTGGTCGGCGTGCCGGGCTCCGGCAACCTCGGCGTGCTGCAAGCCGGCGCGCTCGAGGAGTCGAACGTCGACCTGACGTCCGAGCTGGTCAACATGATCACCGCGCAGCGCAGCTACCAGGCCAACGCACAGACGATCAAGACGCAGGACCAGATCCTGCAAACGATCGTCAACCTCCGTTGATCGAACTCGAGCCCTGTCATCCTGAGCAGAGCGAAGGATCTCCATGGACCGGATGATCTATCTGTCGATGTCGGGCGCGAAGGCGACCATGCAGCGGCAGGAGACGCTGGCCAACAACCTCGCCAACGTCTCGACGGTCGGCTTTCGCGCCGAGCTCGCAGCGTTTCGCGCCGTGCCGGTACAGGGCAGCGGCGCCAGCACGCGTGTCTACGC
The DNA here is from genome assembly GCA_025351025.1 of Burkholderiales bacterium. Lineage (GTDB taxonomy): Bacteria > Pseudomonadota > Gammaproteobacteria > Burkholderiales > Burkholderiaceae_C > Schlegelella_A. Next base: position 22,112 of record JANXWR010000591.1, read on the forward strand.
GCTCGAGTCGACCCCCGGCTACGACGCGACGCCGGGGCAGGTCTCGGCCACCGGCCGAAACCTCGACGTGGCGATGAAAGGCGGCGCCTGGCTCGCGGTGCAAGGCCTCGACGGCACCGAGGCCTACACGCGCGGCGGCTCGCTCGACGTCAACGCCGAGGGCAACCTCGTCACCACCTCGGGGCTGACGGTGCTCGGCGACGGCGGCCCGATCGCCGTGCCGCCCGACAACGCCATCAGCATCGCGCCGGACGGCACGGTGAGCGCCACCGCCGCCAACGGCCGCAGCACCTCGATCGGCAGGCTGAAGCTGGTCACGCCCGAAGGCCCGCTGACGCGCGGCACCGACGGCCTGTTTCGCGGCACCGACGGCGACCTCTCCGCCGATGCCACCGCACGAGTGCAGGACGGCGCGCTCGAAGGCTCCAACGTCAGCGCGGTCGAGACCATGGTCGCGATGATTTCCGCGGCGCGCCAGTTCGAGGCGCAGATGAAGTCGCTCTCGACCGCCGAGGGCAACGACAAGACGGCTCAACAACTGCTCGCCGTGAGCTGACCGGCCTCGGCTATGAAGGCCGCCGGGCACGCTGCCTGGCCGACACCGGCTTGATGAGGGTCACGCGTCGGCGCGACAAGAAATGCCGACTTGTGCGGAGCCACCGCCTGCGCAATGAGCGCCTCGACTTCAGCCGTGTCGATGTCCGACGCGCTCTCGAGCCGGATGCTTCGGACCTGCGTGCCCTGACCTTCGAGCAGACCGCCCGGGTCGTGCAAGTCCACGCCACGCAGAAAGAAGAGCGTGACCCATTTCGGGTATCCAGCCACCGAAATGAATGGGTCAAATGCGCGCTCGGTCGGGCTGATGCCGAACAACAGTGCGTTGTAGTTATCGAAGACCAGCTCGAAGCCCCGGGGGAACATCGAACGGAGCCGGGTCCGCGCCGCGCGCAACTGCGCCTCGACCGCAGGCGTGTACTTGCCGAGGCAGGCGTCGATTTGCGACTCGACAAGAGGGTCAGGCGCCATGACTGAACAATACGTGACGTGGCTTCGGAGCGGGCTTGCCCGGCCCAAGGTTCGACATGAACTCAGCGCGCTCGCGCCGGCAGCCTCGACAGGGTCGCTACGATGCCGGCCGCGATCACGTTGGCAGCGATGCTGGCGAGTATCGGCACGGTGTAGCTGTGGTGGAGGTCGAAGGCAAATCCGGCGGTGCTGGGGCCGACCAGCGTGCCGAACGCGACGCTCGTATAGAGGGCGCCGATGATGCCGCTGACGTTGCGGCCGCCGAAGTAGTCCATGACGAGGGCCGGCAGCACGGCGACGAATCCGCCGTAGAAGACGCCGTAGGCCAACGCGAAGGCAGCGAGCCCCCAGAGGCCGGTCGACATCGCCCAGACGATCAATGACAGCGCCATGCCGGAGAACATTACGCCGAGCGTGAGCTGGCGGCCCATCCGGTCGGCCAGGCCACCGAGCAAGAAGCGCCCGGCCGTACTGCCGATGCCGATCGCGCCCAGCAGCAGCACCGCAGAGGACTGCGCAATGCCATGGTCGAGCGCGTAGGGCACCAGGTGGACGAACGGAACGAACAAGCCGAACGAACAGATCAGGCAGGCGGCGTACAGACCGACGAAGCGACGCGAACGGATCGCGTCGCCGACCGAGAAGCCTTGCGGCGATATCGAGCGGGCGTCCGCGAGCAGCGGCTCGCCGTCGGCGGCGAGGCCGTGATCGCGCGGATCGCTGTCGAGAAGAAGCGCCATGCCGACGCCGACGACGACGGTGATGCAGCCGAGGGCGAGGTAGGCGCCGCGCCACCCGAGATGCTCGATGAAGAGCGATGCCAGGGCTGGCATCGCCAGCGTGCCGACGCCGATTCCGCTGACCGCGAGCCCCGACGCGAAGCCGCGCCGCTTGACGAACCATCGCTGCACGGCGCCGATGGCGGGAACGTAGGAACAGCCGATCCCCAGGCCGACGCCGAGACCGTAAGCCAGGTAGACCTCGGTCAGGCTGCGCGCCACGCTCGCGGCGGCCAGCCCCGCGCCGACCAGGAGCATGCCGGCGACCGCCAGGGGTCGCGAGCCCCACCGGTCGGCCAACGGGCCGCTCACGACACCGAGGCCGAAATAGAGAAAGCCGGCGAGCGAGAAAACGAGCGACACCTCGCCGCGCGACGCGGCGAAGTCACTCTGCAGCGATCCGAGGAAGGCACTGAAGGAGTAGGCGATGCCGAAGCCGACGAAGGTGACGGCGAATGCGGCGGCAACCACCCACCAGCCGCGAAACACTCGAATACTCATCTGCGGATCCTGGCGTGCGGCATGAAGTGGATTCTGAGGCCCGGCGTGCGACGACGATTCATCCTAGAATGAATCATGAACGACGCACTGCGGATCCCGCTCGTCGCCAGTCTGCTCGCCGAACCGGCTCGCGCGACCATCCTGTGGACGCTGATCGACGGTACCTCCCGGCCGGCGGGAGAGCTCGCCTTCGCGGCCAACGTATCGGCATCGTCGGCCAGTGCCCATCTCGCCAAGCTGGTCGAGGGCGGGCTGCTCGAGTCGGAGGCGCAAGGACGGCATCGCTACTTCCGGATCGCGAGCGCCGAGGCCGCGCACCTGATCGAGAGCCTGGCGTCGTTCGGCGCCACGATCCGGCCGAGAGGGCCGCCTCATCCGGCCATCGTGCGAGCCATGCCGACACAATTTCTGCACGCGAGAACCTGCTACGACCACTTCGCCGGAGAAACGGCGGTCCGGGTCTTGCAGGTGATGCTCGATGAACGATGGCTCGTGCGTGCAGGCCCGGAGTTCAAGGCCACGCGACTGGGACGAGAAAAGCTGGCCGCGCTCGGCGTCCATCCGAGCCCCGAGCAAAAAGGGCGGCGCGCCTTCGCGCGCGGCTGCGTAGACCTGACGCAGCGCCGTCCGCATCTGGCCGGCACCTTGGGCGCGGCCCTGCTGGACCTCTACGTTCGCGAGGGCTGGGTCCTGCGCTCGCCGCACTCGCGCGTGGTCAACATCACGCCACGCGGGCGAGAGGCCTTCAGGCGAAAGCTGGGCGTCTCGGTGTAGCCGGGCACCGAGTCACATCCGAACATCGGACAACAGGCGTCCCCATTCCTTCTTGACGACGCCGTAGCACTCGCAGGCATGGGTCTCCAGCCCGGACCGTTCCAGTATTGAAATGTGGCCCCGGCGGTAGCGGATGTATCCGGCGCGCTGCAATTTACCGGCGGCTTCGGTGATGCCTTCGCGGCGTACGCCGAGCGTGCTGGCGATCAACTCCTGCGTCATCATCAACTCGCGCGAAGGGATACGGTCGAGGGTCAAGAGCAGCCAACGGCAAAGCTGCTGCTCCAGCGAGTGGTGGCGATTGCAGACGGCGGTCTGCGCAACCTGGGTGATCAGCGCCTGGGTGTAGCGCAGGAGCAAGCGTTGCACCAGGCCGGCCCGCTCGAACTCCTGCTTCACCAGGCGGCGCTCCAACCGGTACGCGTGGCCGGTCGTCTGCACGACGGCCGAGCTCGGCGTGGTGTCTCCACCCATGAACAACGAAATTCCGATGACACCTTCGTTGCCGACGCTTGAGCTTTCGGACGACGCACCAGAGGTCATCACGTAGTGCAGGGAGACGATGGCGGTGGTGGGGAAAAAAACATGCTGCAACTGCCCGCCGGGTTCGTAGACCATCTCGCCGAGCAGCATGGGGACCAGTTCCAGATGCGCGGCCCAAGCCTCCATGTCGGCACGAGGAAGTGCGGCGAGGAGATGATTTTGAGTCGGACTGTGAGGCGATGACATCGCTATTCGCCAGGCTCTTTCGATGGGCTTCTTGCTGTGACCTCCACGCCGATTCCGCGATAGCCGGTGAAGCGGCAGGACTCGTTGAACATCGGCTCTCCGCTCACCCGAAACTGTCGACGCGAGCCGTCGGCGTTGATGCGGCTGAAGCCGAAGTCGAGAAAGGGCTGGCGGGCCGCGATCTTCGCCTGAAGCGCCTCGCGCTCCTCCTCGTTCCAGTCCGTCGCCGGGTCGCCGGTTCGTTCACTCAGGAAGCCGGTCATCCTGAGGCCGATCATTTCGGTGACCGGGCCTGAAACCTGAGTGAACTCGCCGGTTTCGTTCTGCTCCCAGTACCAGTCCGAAGCCAACTCCGTCAGGCGCCGAAAGCGATGTTCGCTTTCTCGCAATTCGGCGGTACGCTCACGTACCGTCTGCTCCAGCACGTCGTTGTAGCTCTCTAGTTTCTTGTAAAGAAGCCGAACTTCTAGCATGTTGTGGATGCGGGTCTTGACCTCGAGCAGATCGAACGGTTTGCTGATGAAGTCCTTGGCGCCGGCTTGCAGCGCCCGCAGCTTGTGGGCGGGCTGAGCGGTCAGCACGATGACCGGCAGGTAACTGTCGACGTCGTCCGCCTTGAGGCCTTCCATCACCTCGAATCCGTCCATTCCGGGCATCTGCAGGTCGAGCAGGATCAGGTCATGATGGTTCTTTCGATGCAGCGCGCAAACGTCGCGTGGGCTCATCGTCGAGCTCACGTTGGCGTAGCCGGCCTCGCCCAGCAAACGCTCGAGCAGCTTCACATTGGCCTCTTGATCGTCGACGATCAGAATGCTCGCGCCGAGAATATCGGTCGTACTGACCATCATTCCGTCTCCCCCTGGCGCACGCCGGTTGATCTGGCTTTCGAAAGCTTCAGCGCTACGTCCAGAGTCTCCATGAACTCGTCGACCCGAATGGGTTTGGTGAGGTACCGAAAGAAGCCTGCCTCCAGACCCTTCTCGACGTCGTGTGGCATTGCATTGGCGCTGAGCGCGATCACTGGAATCGTCGCGGTGGCGGGGTCTTGGGCCAGGATCCTCAGCGCGACGATGCCGCTGATGCCGGGCAGATTGATGTCCATCAGGATCACGTCCGGCTTCGAGGCCCGCGCGATCTCGATGCCACGGTTGCCATCCCTCGCGCTCAGCAAACGGATGTCGGGCCGGCGCGCGATGAGCTTTTCGATCAACAACAAGTTGGCTGGGTTGTCCTCGACACAGAGCAGGGTGTGCAACTGGGTGCTGGGTTGGGTCTGGGTCGGTGTGCCAATGGCCGACTTGTCCGCATCGCGGACCAGTTCCGAGGCGTTCGCGGTGTTCAGTTCGATCCAGAACTCGCTGCCGACGCCAACGGTGCTTTCGACGCCGATTTCACCTCCCATCAGCTCGACCAGGCGCTTGCTCACCACCAGGCCGATACCGGTGCCCTCCTCGGTGCCGGACTCTTGCCCGAGCCGGTTGAACGGCTGGAACAGTTGCGCGAGCTTTTCCGGAGGCAAGCCTTCGCCAGTATCGTGAAAGCTGACGCGGGTGCGCTCGGGCGTGGTGGCACGGCAAGTGATCTCGACGATCCCGCCCACGCGGTTGTATTTGATCGCGTTGGAAAGGAGGTTGACGAGAACCTGCTTGACCCGGGTCCGGTCGGCCTTCACGAAGCAGGGGCTGTCGAACTGCGGAAACTGCATCCGGATGCCGCTCTTTTGCGCCTGCGGTTCGATCATGGCGTGGCAATCGGCAAGCACTTCGGTCAGGGACATCGGCTCCAGCGAAAGCGGGAGCTTCCCGGATTCGATCAACGAGAGGTCGAGGATTTCGTTGATCAGCTCCAGCAAATACCAGCCCGACTGGAGAATCTGGTCGATGCTTTCCTTCTGGGCGGGCGTGGGCGGTGGCGCTCCGGTGTCCATCAGTTGGGCGAAGCCGAGGATCGCGTTGAGTGGCGAGCGCAACTCGTGGCTCATGCTGGAGAGAAAATCCGATTTCGCGAGATTGGCTTTTTCCGCCGCGATCTTCGCGCTCTCCAGTTCGATGGTTGTTTCCCGCAGCGCGTCTTTGGCCTGCTTGCGCGCCGTGTTGTCGGTGCCGATCAGCAGGTAGCCGATGATGGCGTTGCGGGCGTCACGCAAGGCCGTGGTCGACACCACCGCCGGGAATCGACTGCCGTCCTTGCGGATGTAGGTCAGCTCGTAGATGTCCTCAATGCCGCGCGCGGCCTTGAACGCCAGGGCCTCGAAGCCCGGCGCGATCGGCGTCGCGAGCTCGGTGCTCAAGGCCATGGCGCGTGCGATCAATTCCTTCGGGTCGGAAATGTCGGCCGGCGTGATCTTGTTCATCACGTCGCCGGCGGCAAAGCCGAGCATCCGCTCGGCGCCGACGTTGAAGATCTGGATCACACCCTTGGCGTCGGTGGCGATACTCGAGAAATTGGCGCTGTTGAAGATCGCGTTCTGCAAGGCCCCGGCCTTGAGCAGTGCCTCTTCAGCCTGCTTGCGCGCCGTGTTGTCGGTGCCGATCAACAGGTAGCCGATGATGGCGTTTTGAGCATTGCGCAGTGCCGTGACCGACACCACCGCCGGAAAGCGGCTGCCGTCCTTCCTGATGTAGGTCAGCTCGTAGATGTCTTCGATGCCGCGGGAGGCTTTGAACACCAGGGCCTCGAAGCCGGGCGTGATCGGCGTGGCGAGTTCGATACTCAATGCCTTGGCACGCGCGATCACTTCCTGCGGATCGGAAATGTCGGCCGGGGTGATCTTGTTCACCACGTCGATGGCGGCAAAGCCCAGCATGCGCTCGGCGCCGACGTTGAAGATCTGGATCACGCCCCTGGCGTCGGTGGCAATGCTCGAAAAATTGGCGCTGTTGAAGATCGCGTTCTGCAGGGCCCCTGTCTTGAGCAGCGATTCTTGCCGCCGCACTTCGGCAAGTGCGAGGCCACTTTCTGTGGAGGGCATGAAGCATTCCGTCAAAGGCGTACACGATCGGAGTCGAGCTGCGCTTTGTCGGGGGCCAAGGGCCTCGCCGCGGCGGAGATACTGGATACTCCCTCACTATTCAATGTTTCTCTGTGCGCTGGCGCACATAGGCCGAGAGTTCGCGGCTGCGGCGGGCAGCCCGCCCCGGGACACGCTCATTGCCTGGCTTGAGCGTTCTCGATCAGCGCCACGAGGTGGGTGCGATCGAGGCGAAGGGCATCGCGCATGCGGGCGAGGACTTGCCCGAACAATTCCTCCACTTTCAGCTGCAAGGCCTCGTCGCCGTCGAATCGGGCCAGACGGTCGAGAAAGCCGTGGCGCCGGTAAGCCACGCGGTGAATCTGCGGATCGAGCCCGGCGCAACTCAGCGTCGCCATCAGCGAGTACAGGGGATAGGAGCCGGTTCGCGAGATCTCGATGAGAGCGCCCCGCATGCGTTCGGCACGCGCGGCCGACACGTCGCGGGCAAATTCGAAGCGCTCGCGCAATTCTTCGCCGACCTGCGCGTAGTACGCCGCCGCGACTTCGGCGTCGGGATGGGCGGCGATGGCTTCGCACAGCGCGGTTCCCTGAATGAAGGCGTTGGAGATGCCGAGGGCGAAGGTCGGATCGGTGTGGCAATAGCTGTCGCCGAGCGCGACCAGTCGATGCAACGGCAGGCGGTCGAAGCCGTTCCAGACCGTCTGAAGCGCACCCATCGGCAGCACGTCGGTGATCGGCTCGGCCCGCTCGGCGTCGACCAGCGGCGCCAGGGCGGGCGCCGCGGCGCAAAACGCCTCGAATGCGGCGCCGCGACGCATGAGCTTCAACTCGCTGTCCCAGGTCGGCACCATGACGACGATGCAATAGGTTCGCGAGTCGCCGATGAAGGTGGCTGCGCTGGCATAGCCGTGATCGACGCGTGGGCCGAACGGGCTCGGCGAAGCCGGCAAGGACACGCCGTCTCGCAAGCGGTAGTGACGGCTGTAGTAGACGACTCCGACATCGCTCGTTTCGGTCGGCAGATCGATCCCGTGGGCCGCCAGCCAGCGCGGCGTCAAGGTGGTTCGGCCCATCGCATCGATGACCAGTGTGCCTTCGACGGCGCCGCGGTCGGTCGACAGTCCGCGCACTCTTGCAGGCGAACCATCGTCGAACCGCAGACCGGTGACACGCGCCGGGAACAGGTCGATGTTCGGCTCATCGTGCACGGCACGTCGCAGCGCCCATTCGATCAGCGCACGCCTTGCGCCGAGAAAGATCAGATCCTCGTCTCCGGCCGCGCGTTCGCCGGTCGACGGGGCGAGGTCGATCTCTTTCGCACCGTGCTGCAAGAGATTGTCGAGCACGTCGGGCAGGTGGTCGCGCAAGAGCGTGAACGCTCGCGGCATGAAAGCGTGAGGCTGGTGGTATTGCGCCACCCCGGGGCGGCGGCCGAGCAGTGCTTCGACTTCAGATTCGCCGGAAGCGACTGTGTCGCGTTCGACCAGGCGGACACGGCGCCCGCTACGCGCGAGCATCAGGGAGGCCACCATGCCGGCCATTCCGCCACCGGCCACGACGACGACCTCGTTGTGCGACATCCGGCTTTTGCCTCTCTGCGTGCCGCGTCAGCGGGCCCAGCGCAGCGCGAGCACGTCGAGGCGCCGGGCCGCTTCGATCAGCATCGCGCGGCTGGCAGGGTGCATGGCGGGCCAGGGATGGCGCGGCGCGTCGCACGCAATGATGCCGCCCTCTTTCATCAGCGCCTTGGCGGCCAGGAAGCCGCACTGGCGGTTCTCGATGTTGATGAGCGGCAGCCAGCGCGTGTAGCCGGTGATCGCTGCTTCGCGCCGGCCGGCACGGTAGTCGTCGAGGATGGGGCGCAGGCCGTCGGGATAGCCGCCGCCGGTCATGGCGCCGGTGGCGCCGGCATCGAGGTCGGCGAGCAGGGTGATCGCTTCCTCGCCGTCCCACGGTCCCTCGATGGCGTCGCCGCCGAGGCGGATCAGCTCGCGCAGCTTCGACGCTGCGCCGGCCGTCTCGATCTTGAAGTACGAGACCTGCGCGATCTCGCGCGCCATCCGGGCGAGAAACGGGGCCGAGAGCACGGTGCCGCTGGCCGGAGCGTCCTGGACCATGATCGGGATGCCGATCCCGTCGGAGACCCTGGCGTAGAACTCGAAGCTCTTGTCCTCGGGCACGCGAAAGGTCGCGCCGTGGTACGGCGGCATGATCATCACCATCGCCGCGCCCATCGCCTCGGCGCGACGGCTGCGTTCGGCGCAGACCCTGGAGCTGAAATGCGTCGTCGTCACGATCACCGGCACGCGTCCGGCGACGTGCTCGAGCGCGCTGCGCGTCAGCACCTCGCGCTCGTCGTCGGCGAGCAGGAACTGCTCGGAGAAGTTGGCGAGGATGCACAGGCCCTCGGAGCCGGCCTCGATCATGAAGTCGAGGCAGCGCTTCTGGCTGGCAAGGTCGAGCTCGCCGGCTTCGCTGAAGGTCGTCGGAACGACCGGGAAAAGGCCGCGATGGCGAGGGGTGCGTACTTCGCTCATGACCGGCTCCTCTTCGTCACCTTGTCATCGGCAGCGCCGCGCCCACGGCGACGAACATGCCGCCGCAGAGGCGGTTGAACTTCTTGCCGGCGCGCTGCAAGGCCGGCCGGATGCGATGGGCCAGCCGAGCCAGCAGATATTCGACGATCGACTCGACCACTGCGAAGGTCAGCGCCATGACGACGAACTGGCTGGCCAGGTCGCGGCCTTGCTCGATGAATTGCGGCAGGAAGGCGCCGTAAAAGAGCAGCGCCTTCGGGTTGGTGATCGCCGCGAGCAAGCCCTGGCGAAAAAGGACCGCGCCGCGCGTGTCGCGCGCCGTGGCATCGACCCGAAGGTCGATCGGCGGAGCGCGCCAGAGCTGCACGCCGAGCCAGACCAGGTAGGCGCCGCCGGCCAGCTTCAGCACCGTCAGCGCGCTCGCCGAGGTCTCGTGCACCGCGCCGATGCCGAGCATCGACAGGCCGATCAGCGTCGTGAAGCCGACGACGCCGCCCGTCACCGTAAAGAGGGCGCGGCGATGTCCATGCAGCGCGCCGTGCGTCAGCACGAGCATGCTGTTCGGCCCCGGCGTCAGCGACAGGCCGATCGCGGCGACGAGATAGAGCAGCCATGCGTGCAGCGCCATCGTCTCAGGCCGCGCGTTGCAAGCTGCGCCCGAACAGGGCGAACAGGCGCTCCCAGTGCCGCTCGGCGGCAGCCCGGTTGTAGATGCCGGTGCGCAAGGGAAAGACGAAGCCGTGCTCGACGCCCGGATACCACTCGACGCGGTGCGACGAGCCGGCCTCCTGCAACGCGCGCTGGAGCTTGTCGATGTCGGCGGGCGGCGCCCACTTGTCCGTCTCGGCGCAGGCGAAGTAGCTTTCGCAGCGGATCTTCGGCGGCATGCGGTGCGGCGAGTCGGGCTTGTCGGTCGCCATGTTGGCGCCGTGGATCGATGCGATGCAGGCGAGACGCTCGGGAAAGGCCGCCGCCGCCCACATCACGAAGGGTCCGCTCATGCAATAGCCGACCGCGCCGACGCGGCTGCCGTCGGCGGCGGGCTCGGCGTCGACGAAGCGCAGCAACGCCCGCGTGTCGCATTCGGTGGTGGCGGCGTCGAGCGTCGCCATGAAGGAAAACATCTCGGCCATCGCCGGCTCGGTGCGCTCTTTCAGCCAGAAGTCGCGCGAGCGGCGGTAGTAGAGGTTGGGCAGCACCACGAAGTAGCCGACCGCGGCGATGCGCCGCGCCATGTCGTGCAGCTCCTCGCGCTTGCCCGGTGCATCCATGTAAAACAGGACGACCGGGAACGGGCCGCCTTCTTCCGGATGCACGATGAATGAGTTCATCGCGCCGTCGGCGGTGGGGATGTCGATCTCGTGCTCGATCATGAGAACTCCTGAAGGTGCGACGAGACGCCTACTCGACCTTGGCGCCCGACGAGATGACGACCTTCTCCCACTTCGCCGTTTCCGAGGCGATGATCTTGCCGAAGTCCTCCGCCGTACCGGCGATCGGCTTGCCGCCGAGCTCGGCCATGCGGTCGCGGAACTTCGGGTCGGCCAGCGCCCGGTTCACCTCGGCGTTGACCTTGTCGATGATGTCCTTGGGCGTGTTCTTCGGCATGCCGATGCCGAACCAGGCGGTGGCCTCGTAGCCGGGCACGGTCTCGGCGATGGTCGGCAGGGCGGGCATCGAGGGCTCGCGCTCCTGCGAGGTGACGCCGAGAGCGCGCACCTTGCCGCCCTTGATGTGCCCCACCGACGACGGCAGGTTGTCGAAGATGACGTCGACCTGGCCGCCCATCAGGTCGGTGAGCGCCGGCCCGGCGCCCTTGTACGGCACATGCAGCATGTCGCAGCCTGTCATCGACTTGAACAGCTCGCCCGAGAGGAGCACCGAGGTGCCGCTGCCCGACGAGGCCATGTTGATCTTGCCCGGATTGGCCTTGCAGTAGGCGATGAACTCGGCCACCGTCTTCACCGGCAGCTTCGGCGTCACCTCCATCACGTTCGGCGTGCGCACCAGGCCGGCCACCGGCGCGATGTCGCGGATGAAGTTGAAGGTCAGGTTCTTGTAGAGCGTGGCGTTGATGCCG
>JANXWR010000009.1 GCA_025351025.1 Burkholderiales bacterium
AGGCACTCGCCGCGCATCGACTTGTCGAAGCCGCCGCTGCCCGAGATCAGCGCCACCTTCGACAGCTTGCGCGCCTGCAGGTCGATGAAGATCTTCTCGCAAGCCATGCGATCGGTGTGCGGCGTCTTGAAGACCCATTTCCTGGGCGGCTCGATGATCACCACGGCGCCGGCGAGCGAGACGAACGGCGTGTGCGCCTGTTCGACCAGCGGCACCACCGCCATCGTCGTGCCGGTCGTCGAGCCGCCGACGATCGCGTCGACTCGGTCCTGCTCGAGCAGCCGCTTGGCGAAGGTGCGCGCCTTCTCGGCGTCGCCGCCGTCGTCGTACGCGACGAGTTGCAGCTTGCGGCCCAGTACTCCGCCCTCGGCGTTGATGCGTTCGACGACCATCTCTAGCGTCTTCTGCTCCGGGTCGCCGAGAAATGCCGCGGGTCCGGTCACGGACAAAAATGCGCCGATGCGGATCGGCTCCTGCGCCAAGGCGCTGCCGGCGGCGACCAGCGCGCCGGCCAGCGCGAGCGCGCCACTGCGCAGCGACGCACTGGTATAGACGAATCTCATGACTGTCTCCTTTGCATCTTCGAAAAACTGCGGTGACACGGCCTGTGGAAGCCGGCGCCGCGCGACACATGCACTCTTCGGTGCTGGAAAACTCCGAACGACTGGCCGTTCGACGCGTCTGCCGTTAGGCAGAAACGGATAGACTTCCCCCTATAAACTCATTCTGGTACCAGAATGCAGGGATTCATTTGATTTAGGTCATGTTCAGAAGGCGCCAGTGACCCAGGCACTCACAAAAAGACGCCCCGGCGGGGCTCGCGCGGGGGCTTCCCCTGGCGCCGGCGCTGCGCTCGTTATCCGTCCGGTGCGGCGCGGCGACCTGGACCCGGTCATTGCGATCGACGCCACGGTGACCGGGCTGGAGAAGCGTAAGTACTGGGCGTCGATCTACCGGCGTTACGGCGCTGGCGACCCCAGCGAACGGCAATTCCTGGTCGCGCTGGTGGAGAAACGTGTCGTCGGATTCGTCATCGGCGAAGTGCGCGATTGGGGGTTCGGCTCGCCGCCTTGCGGCTGGGTGTTCGCCATCGACGTCGATCCCCAGGCGCGGCTCGGGGGCATCGGCACAAGACTGCTCGAGGCCATCAGCGCGGGCTTCCGGCGCGCCGGCGTTGGCAAGCTGCGCACCATGCTGGCTCGAGACAACACGTTGATCCTCTCGTTCTTCCGCAGCCAGGGCATGATGGCCGGACCGCTGATTTCGCTGGAGATGGACCTTGAGGGCTGAGCCCGGACGCGCCGCCCGCGGCCGGCGCTGATATGAGGCTGCAAAAGAACACCTTGCTCGCGCTCTACAGCGTGCTCGAGTTCGCCAGCGACCCCACGCGTCACATCTCGGCGGCCGAGATCGCCGGCAAGTACGGCGCTTCCTCGCACCACCTCGCCAAGGTGCTCGCCGAGCTCGCGCGCACCGGCGTCGTGACGTCGGTGCGTGGCGTCGGCGGCGGATACCGGTTCACCGGCAATGCCCGACGCCTCACACTGATGGACATCGTCCAGGTGTTCGAGGAGTTCGCACCGCCCGCGGCAGAACGCGGCGGGCGCAACGGACTGACGCCGGTCGACCGGGCGCTGGACGCGGTCCTGTCCGAAATCGACGAGAACGCGAAGGCTACTTTCGGCTCGATCACGCTGGCGACCATGCTGCGGCTGATCGAACGACAGCAGGGCGGCCTGGTCAATGCGCGACACGATGGCGAGCCGACCGTAGCGCAGGCACGTGCACCGCGCTCCGGTAGTCGAAAGCCCCCGGGCCGCCGCAAGTCCGGCTGAGAAAACGGCCGCCTCGCTCACCTCGTTCGTTGCCCCTGGCATGGACATGACCTCGATCAACGACGGGTCACTACCGCCGGCGTAAGTTGCGCGCTCGCATCCCGGAGACATCGACCCATGCAAGACATCGCGAGCCCCCAAGTCCACACCGCCGCCAACCTGCCTGCCCAGGCCATCAGCGAGGAGGTGCTGATTGAAAAGTACGCTAAGGGCGACGAGCGGTCGATCGAGGCGGTGAACCGCCGCGTGGCGCGGGCATTGGCGCAGGCCGAACCGGCCGAACAGCGCGTGCTGTGGGAGGAGCGTTTTGGCGAGGCGCTGCGCCTCGGGTTCGTGCCGGCCGGGCGCATCCAGTCGGCTGCCGGCACCAGCCTGTCGGCCACGCTGATCAACTGTTTCGTGCAGCCGGTAGGCGACTCGATCGCCCACGATGAAGACGGACATCCGGGCATCTACACCGCGCTCACCGAAGCGGCGGAGACGATGCGCCGCGGCGGCGGCGTGGGCTATGACTTTTCGCGCATACGCCCGCGCGGTGCCTGGGTCGGTTCGACGCAAAGCAGCGCCTCCGGTCCGGTGAGCTACATGCGCGTATTCGACCGTTCCTGCGAGACGGTCGAGTCGGCGGGCGCGCGGCGCGGTGCGCAGATGGGTGTGCTGCGTTGCGACCACCCGGACCTCGAGGAATTCATCCAGGCCAAGGACCAGGGCGACCTGCGCAACTTCAACATCTCGGTGGCTGTCACCGACGCCTTCATGCAAGCCGTGCAGGCCGACACCGAAGTGGAACTGGTGCACCGCGCCGAGCCCGGGCCGGCGCAGAAGGCGGCCGGCGCTTACCACTATGCCCGGCCCGACGGCGCTGGCCTGTGGGTCTACCGCAAGCTGCGCGCCCGCGACCTCTGGGACCAGATCATGCGGTCGACCTACGACCATGCCGAGCCCGGCGTGCTGTTCCTCGACCACATCAACCGCGACAACAACCTGTCGTATTGCGAAAGCATCGCCAGTACCAACCCTTGTGGCGAGCAACCGTTGCCGGCCTACGGCTGCTGCTGCCTGGGCTCCATCAACCTGACCCGTTTCGTGCTCGACGCGTTTGCAGAAACCGCGCGCTTCGACGAGGCGGCATTCGCCAAGGTGGCGCGCGTGGCCACGCGCATGCTCGACGACGTGCTCGACGTGACGGTGTGGCCCCTGCCGCAACAGCAGGAAGAAGCACGCAACAAACGCCGCGTCGGCCTGGGCTTCACCGGCCTGGGCGACGCGTTGATCATGCTCGGCCTGCGCTACGACACCGCGGAGGCGCGTTCGATGGCGCGGCGCATCAGCGAAGCGATGCGCGACGCGGCCTACGACGCATCGATCGAACTCGCGCGCGAGCGCGGCGCATTCCCGCTGTTCAATGCCGACCTCTATCTCAGTGGCAGCAACTTCGCCTCGCGCCTGCCGCAGCCGCTCAAAGACCGCATCCGGCTGCATGGGCTGCGCAACTCGCATCTGCTGTCGATCGCGCCTACCGGGACTATCAGCCTGGCGTTTGCCGACAACGCGAGCAACGGAATCGAACCGGCGTTCAGCTGGAGCTACACCCGCAAGAAGCGCATGGCCGATGGCAACTTCAAGGAATACGCCGTCGAAGACCATGCATGGCGCCTGTACCGGCACCTGAAGGGCGAGAAGGCGCCGCTGACGCCGGCGTTCGTGACCGCGCTCGAGATGAGTGCACAGGCGCACGAAGCGATGGTGGCGGCGGTCGCGCCCTGCATCGACACGTCGATTTCCAAGACCGTCAACGTGCCGGCCGATTACCCCTATGCGGACTTCCAGCACCTTTACCTGGAGGCGTGGCAATCGGGCTTGAAAGGCCTGGCCACCTACCGGCCCAACGCGGTACTGGGTTCGGTATTGAGCGTCACACGCGCCGAAGCGGCGCCGCTGCAAATCGACGACGCAAACCGCCGCTTGACCCTGAAGCATCTGCCCGCGCCGGTCCTGTCGTCGCTGCGCTGGCCGGGTCGGCCCGAGCTGCCCGCCGGCAACCCGGCGTGGACCTTCATGGTGCACCACCCGTTCGGCGACTTCGCGTTGTTCGTCGGTGAACTGGCGCGCGAGGACGGTGGTCCGCCGCAGCCGTTCGAGGTTTGGGTCAACGGCGCCGAACAGCCGCGCGGCCTGGGTGCGTTGGCCAAGACCTTGTCGATGGACTTGCGCGCCAACGACTCGGCCTGGCTGCAACTCAAGCTCGACGCGCTGGCTACCGTGGCCGAGGAGCGCGAGTTCGAAATGCCGTTCCCTCCGCACGGCGAGCGTCGGCTCTTCCCTGGCGTGGTGGCGGCCACCGCGGCGGTGGTGCGCTGGCGTTGCGAGCAGCTGAAGGCCCTGCCGGGCCCGGGCAAGAGCGGACCCACACCGGTGATCGACGCGATGTTCAGCCGCGACGAACCTCACACCGGCCCGTCGGGCACCTTGGCCTGGGCGGTCGACGTGGACAACCCGGCCACCGGCGAAGCCTTCACCTTGACGCTGAAGGAAGTCTCCTTGCCGTGGCCCGATGGCACCACGGTGACTCGGCCTTGTGCGCTGGGTTTCTCCGGCAACTACCCGCGCGCTCTGGACGGCCTGGCACGTTTGCTCTCGCTCGACATGCGCGTCATCGACCCGGCGTGGATCGGCATGAAGCTGCGCAAGCTGCTCAACTATGCCGAGCCACTGGGCCACTTCATGGCCTTCGTGCCGGGCCTGGCGCACGGCGAACGCCGGCAGC
>JANXWR010000057.1 GCA_025351025.1 Burkholderiales bacterium
CCTCGTACACGATGGAGAAAAAGCTGGTGCGCAACCCGCGCATCCCTTTCGGCAAGGGCGCGATCCAGGGCGTCGCCGGGCCCGAGAGCGCCAACAACGCCGGCGCGCAGACCTCGTTCATCCCGATGCTGACGCTCGGCATCCCGCCCAACGCCGTGATGGCGCTGATGGTCGGCGCGATGACGATCAAGGGTATCCAGCCCGGCCCGCAGGTGATGACCTCGAACCCGCAGCTGTTTCGGGGGCTGATCGCCTCGATGTGGGTCGGCAACGCGATGCTGGTGATCCTCAACCTGCCGCTGATCGGCATGTGGATCAAGCTGCTCACCGTGCCCTATCGCTTCTTGTTTCCGGCGATCACGCTGTTCTGCTGCATCGGCGTCTACACGCTCAGCAACGCGACCTTCGACGTCTATCTGACGGCCTTGTTCGCGGTCGTCGGCTACATCTTCTACAAACTCAGTTGCGAGCCCGCGCCGCTGCTGCTCGGCTTCATCCTCGGGCCGCTGATGGAAGAAAACCTGCGCCGCGCGCTCTTGCTCTCACGCGGCGACTGGGGCACCTTCGTGTCGCGCCCGCTCTCGGCGGGCCTGCTCGCAGCGGCGGCGCTGCTGATCGTGATCGTGTCGCTGCCGTCGATCAAGCAGAAGCGGGAAGTCGCCTTCTCCGAAGACTGAACCGGGCGCGACCGGGCCGGCGGCGCTATCGTTGCCGTCATGAACGACCACCATTTCGACTGGACCACGGGCTACGCCTCGACGCGCCTGCCCGTCTTCGCACGCAACATCGTCTCGACCTCGCACCCGCTCGCGGCCCAAGCCGGCCTGCGCGCGATGCAGCAGGGCGGCAACGCCGTCGACGCGGCGATCACGGCCGCGGCCGTGATGACACTCGTCGAGCCATGCAGCAACGGCCTCGGCTCCGATTCGTTCTGCATCCTCTGGGACGGCGAGCGTCTGCACGGCCTCAACGCTTCCGGCCCCGCGCCCGCGGCCTGGACGCCCGAGTACTTCCGTCGCAAGTACGGCGGCGACGGCAACCGCCTGCCGATGCGCGGCTGGGACTCGGTGTCGGTGCCCGGCGCCGTCGCCAGCTGGGTGGCGCTGTCCGAGCGCTTCGGCAAGCTGCCCTTCGGCGACCTGCTCGCGCCGGCGATCGAGACCGCCGAGCGCGGCTACGCCGTTCCCATCGTCGTGCAGCAGAAGTGGGCCGCGGCGGCGCCGCTGCTCGGCGCGCAGCCGGGCTGGGCCGAAGCCTTCCTGCCCAGGGGCCGCGCCCCCGAGGTCGGCGAACGCTTTGCCTTCCCCGCCGCGGCTCGGACCCTGCGCGCCATTGCCGAGACGCGCGGTGCCGCGCTCTACGGCGGCGAAATCGCCGAGGCCGCGGCAAAGCATGCGGCAGCGAATGGCGGCGCGATGACGGTGCGCGACTTCGCGTTGTTCGAGCCGGAGTGGGTCGACCCGATCGGCATCGACGCCTGGGGCCATCGCCTGCACGAGATCCCGCCCAACGGGCAAGGCATCGCCGCCTTGATCGCGCTCGGCATCGCGCGTCAGTTCGATCTTGCGTCGATGCCGGTCGACAGCGCCCTCAGCCAGCACCTGCAGATCGAGGCGATGAAGCTGGCGTTCGCCGACGTCTACGCGCACGTCGCCGACCCACGAGGCGGCATGCGTCTCACGCCGGCGCAGATGCTCGACGAGAGCTATCTCGCCGCGCGCGCCAGGCTGATCGATCCGAAGCGCGCGCAGATCTTCAGCCAGGGCCTCGCGCCGCGCGGCGGCACCATCTACCTCACCGCCGCCGACGAGCGCGGCATGATGGTGAGCTTCATCCAGAGCAATTACATGGGCTTCGGCTCCGGCGTCGTCGTGCCGGGCTGGGGCCTGTCGATGCAGAACCGCGGCTACGGTTTCGTGCTCGACCCGGCCAGCCCGAACTGCGTCGCGCCCGGCAGGCGTCCGTTCCACACCATCATCCCCGCCTTCCTCACCAAGGACGGCCAGCCGCAGATGAGCTTCGGCGTGATGGGCGGCAACATGCAGCCGCAGGGCCATCTGCAGACGCTGGCGCGCATGCTCGTGCACGGCCAGCAGCCGCAGGCGGCGTGCGACGCGCCTCGCTGGCGCGTCAACCACGACCTCGAGATCAATGTCGAAGGCGCGATGCCGGTCGATACCGTGCGGGGCCTGCTGGAGCGCGGCCACCGGGCGACGGTGATCGACGACAGCTACCAGGACTTCG
>JANXWR010000088.1 GCA_025351025.1 Burkholderiales bacterium
CCCTCGCGGCCGGCGTCGCAGGCGTTGATGAGCTCGCTGACGTCCTTGCGCTTGACCAGCTTGACGATGGCGTTGAGCCGGCTCTTCGTCTTGTCGAGCGGCGCCAGGTCGAAGTGCGGCGGGATCACCGGCAGGTGGGCAAAGCTCCACTTGCCGCGCTTGACGTCGTACTCCTCCGGCGCCTTGATCTCGAGCAGGTGGCCGACGGCGGAAGTGACGAGATAGCGATCGCTCTCGAAGTACTCGTCGTGCTTTTCGAACTTGCCCGCGCTGGGGGTGAGCGCGCGGACGATGTCCTGCGCGACGGAAGGCTTCTCGGCAATGATCAGGGACTTGGTCATTCTCTTGGCATGTCTTTCGCGTGCGGCTCGGCCGCATCAATACAATCCGGGCTTCTCGCGCGCACGCCCACGCGCGCGCACCCATGAATTCAATGTACGCAAAAAAAAGTTCGGCGCGAAAAACCCTTACGAGTCCTCGCAAATCTTATCCACCGGTCGGCCCGCGCAATCGCATCGAGGTTCGAGCCTCGGGCATCCACGGCAAAGGAGTGTTCGCCGTCAAGCCGATCGGCGAGGGCGACCGCATCATCGAGTACACCGGCCCCGTCATCACCTGGAAAGCGGCGCAGCGCCGCCATCCGCACGACCCCGACGATCCGAACCACACGTTCTACTTCCACATCGATGACAAGCGCGTGATCGACGGCATGTTCGGCAGCCCGGCCAAATGGATCAATCACGCCTGCGACCCGAACTGCGAAGCCGACGAGGACGACGGCCGCATCTACATCAAGGCGCTGCGCGACATCGCCCCGGGCCAAGAGCTGAACTACAGCTACGGCCTGGTCCTCGAGGGGCGCCATACGGCCAAGGTCAAGAAGGAATACGAGTGCCGCTGCGGAAGCCCGCGATGCCGCGGCACGATGCTCGCGCCGAAACGGTGAACATCGGGCGCGCGCCGATCTTTGCGACCGAGCGCGTCGCCGAGACCGGATCGACGAACGCCGATCTGCTCGCCTGGGTGCGCAGCGCGGCTGCCGACGCGCCTTTCCAACCCCGCCTGCTCGTGGCCGACCGGCAGACCGCCGGGCGCGGCCGCCGCGGTCGCAGCTGGCAGGCCACGCCCGGCGCATCGCTCACCTTTTCGCTCGCCTGGCCGATGGCCGGCAACGACCTGGCCGGCCTCTCGCTCGCCGTCGGCGTGGCTTTGGCCGAAGCGATCGACCCCCAACCTGCCGAAGCGCTGCATGTCGGCCTCAAGTGGCCCAACGACCTCTGGCTGGTCGGTGCCCGCGAAGCGGGGCGCAAGCTCGCCGGCGTGCTCATCGAGACCGCGCCGCTCGGCGAAGGCCGCGTCGCCGTCATCGGCATCGGCATCAACGTGCTCGCGCAGCGCGTCGACGAGTCATCGAGCGGCGTTGCCTGGCTGGGCGAGATCGACGCCGGCATGACGCCCGAGCGCCTGCTCGATCGCGTCGCGCCGGCCCTGGTCGAGGCGCTGCGCAGGTTCGAGCGCGGTGGCTTCGCGGCGTTCCTGCCGGGATATGCCGCACGCGACCTGCTCCGCGGCAAGACGATCCGCTGCGGCGCGGAGGGCGGCACGCGCATGGAGGGCACCGCCGCCGGCGTGTCGGCTTCGGGCGAGCTGCTCGTTCGCACGCCGGGCGGCATCGAGCGCATCGTCAGCGGCGAGGTCAGCGTGCGCCTGGGCCAACCCGGCGCACAGCCGCTGACGTCGACGAGGACGCCGTGCTGAAGGCCGCCCTGGCGGCGATCCTGGTCGCCAACCTGCTCTTCTTCGGCTTCACGCGCGGCTGGTTCGACGGCGTGCTCGGCCTGCATTCGCGCGGCGATCGCGAGCCCGAACGGCTGGCCAACCAGGTGCGACCGACGAGCATCGTGCTCATGCCGATGCCTGCGGCGTCGGGCGCATATGCGGCGCCGGGCACCTGCCTAGAAGCCGGCCCGATCGCCGCCGGCGAAGCTGCCGTGGCCGAGGCCGCGCTCAGGGCCGTGCTGCCGGCCGGCGCGTGGGTGGACTTGCGCAGCGAGTCGACGAGCGGCGGCGCCGCAGTTGTCTTCACGCATACCTATCGCGTCGGCAGCGCCGATGCCGCCACGGCGAGCCGCCTGGCGACGCTGAAGCTTGACGCCTCCGGGCGCGGCTTCAGCGCCTGCGCGAAGTCCGAGCCGGGGCGTTGAGCGCGGCGCGCCGCCGCTCGAAGCGAGCGGTCGCGGCAAGCGCCAGCACGGCGCTCAGCAACAGCACCAGCCAGCCGACGCCAAGCGCGCCGCCTCCGCCCGAACTTGGCGCGGGCGCGACCGGCGCTGCTGCAACAGTGACCACGCTGCTCGTGGTGAAGATCGACCCAAAGTTATCCCCGACCGATAGCTGAATGGTGAACGATCCGGCTGCGCTAGGCAGGACGTTGACGGTCGCCGTATTGGCAGCGCCGACGAGGATGGCACCAGAAGTCCCGGGGCTGGTGATGGCCCACTGATAGGAGGCTATGGTCGCTCCGGTGGCGACGACAGAGTTGGATGAAAGCGAGACTACTTGTCCGGCGGTCGGCGTGGCCGCATTCACCGCAATTCGCGCTTGCGTAGCCATCACCGCCAACACCGCGGCATGAGCGTCAAGCATGCCGGCGCCGCACGTACTCGTGGTGCAGTAGCAGCTGACTTGCTGCTGGCCATTCGGCGCCACACACAGACCGGGGGCCGTAGTGACAAGCGTATTTCCCGATGTCGGGAACGGACGCGCCGATGCCTGTAAAAGGGCCTTGATTTCCGCCGGCGTGAGAGTCGGTTGCAAGGAAAGCATCATGGCGATAGTGCCAGCGACAAGTGGCGTGGAAAAACTGGTTCCAATCGCCGGATCCGCGACGCCGTCGCTGTAGATTGAACCTCCCGCCGAATTGGCGACCGGCGTTGTCGTCCCGGAATTGCTGGTCGAAATGATTGGATACAGACACGAACTCGGATTGCCGGTCCCATCGCCATTGCCGCAATTGCCGCCGGGCGCCGAAATCGTCACCTCGGGGCCGAGGCTCGAAAAGCCATTCTTGTCGCCGAGGCTCCGCAGGCCTGCGACCGCGATGACGCCAGGGCAGTTCGCAGGTATGCCAACCGCCGTGCTGTCGTTACCGGCCGCAACCACGATGCTGACGTTCTGCGCGACGATCGCGGCGATAGCATCTGTGTATATCTTGGCGCTTGCGTCGCATGGCCCTGAGCCTCCCAAGCTCATGCTGATCACATTGGCCTTGTTCGGATTCGCGGGAAGCGATGTCGCTGCAGGGTCGCTCAGGCCCGCGGCCCAGTACATGGCGGCGACGATGTCAGAGTCGAAGCCCCCGCACTTACCAAGCGCGCGAATAGGCAGAACCTTCACCTTCCCATTTCCTGTGCTTGCGATACCCACTGCGTTGTTGTTTGTTGCCGCGCCAATGAGGCCAAGCGTCTGCGTGCCGTGCCACGAACTCCGTGATCCGACATCGGACTGAGTGCATCCCGGCGCGTTAGCGGCAACGTCGGCGCTTGTCACAAAGTCCCCCGGATCAGACGGGTCAGCATCTCGTCCGGGCTGGCTGTCGCCCGATGTACGATCGTCGCTGATCATGTCGTAGCCTGGCAGGACATTGCCGCCTTGAAGGTCGGCATGGTCCAGTCGAACACCGGTATCGATCACGGCGACGACGACGTTTGATCCTCCGGTCGCCACATCCCACGCCTGCTCGGCGTTGATCGCGGAAGGCGCCGTGTTTAGAGCAGTTCCCCCCGGACCGGGCGGCTTTAGATACCACTGACCAACGACTGGGCCGCCCTTTGTCGCCCCGACTGGAGGGCCGGCCGCGTAGTACTGGTCATTCGGAGCAGCGACGATATGTTTGCGCGCGTCCACGACGGCGTACTCGACGTCCTCCAATGCTGCGATCTTTGCGGCCAGAGTTGACGAAGTCAGACCACTTGCCGTCACTACGTGCGAGCGATTGGTAATGCCGATGCCCGCGGTCAGCGCGACGCCGATCCGGTCGCCGAGCGCGTGCGCCTGCAGGATGCGCGTGCCGGTGGCCGTCAGGGCCTGCTTCTTCAGCAGGTCGGAATCGGCGCGGTATTTGACGATGACGCGGGCGAAAGCCGGCGCGGCTGCAGCAGGCTGGGCCTTGCCTTGGGCCAGCGGCGTGTGCGCGGCCAGCGGCAGCAGCAAGGTCGCGGCGAGCGCGGCAACGCTCATGATCGTTCTACGCATTCGACTCACTCCCTGGAATCACATCACGGCGCGTTGCTTGCGCCCGTCGACCTCGACCATTTCGTAGACGCCGCTCGCCTGGCGCAGCCGCGCCATCGCCGCGTCGCACGCCGAAGCGTCGGCGCAGTGCAGGACAAGCGCGTGCATAGACGCGCTCACCGAGGCCGCATAGCTGGCGGAAACGCCGGCACGACGCGTCGCCTCGTCGGCGATCGCGCGCGCGTCTTCGGAGGGCCGGACGAGCTTGACGACGACGCGCAACTCGACGCCACCGATCGCCGGCGCGGAAGCGGGCGCGGCGCATGCCGAGAGCGCGCTCACCGCGAACGCGGCGGCAAAAGGAGCGGCAAGCAGCACGCGAGCAGAACCCGCGACGCGAGGGAAACGGGGCGCCATTCGGGCCAGTTTAGGTCGCGCTGCCGGGCGCGGCAGACTGCTTTACCAAGGCTTACTCCAGTCTCGCGGGGCGCCGCCAACTACCTCACGTTGCGGCGCCCGAAGTCAGGCTGCGGTCAGCGATCCTTGCGCAGCAAATGGATCGGCGCCGATGCGTCGCTGAGCATGAACAGCGT
>JANXWR010000096.1 GCA_025351025.1 Burkholderiales bacterium
CCTCGCTCGGCGCGTCGCCCTTCGCGATGGACGAGCTGGGCGTCAACGTCGCGATCGGCGCTTCGCAGAAGGGGCTGATGGTCCATCCCGGCCTGGCCTTCGTCGCCGCCGACGCGCGGGCGATGGAGGTGGCGCGGCGCATCCCCGCTCATCGCTTCTACTGGGACTGGCAGCGCCGCAAGAGCGATCAGTCGTACCGCAAGTTCTGCGGCACGCCGCCGCTTGCGCACATGGCCGGGCTCGAGGCGGCGCTCGGCCTGATCGCCGCTGAAGGGCTGGACCGGGTGCATGCGCGTCATGCGCGGCTGGCGAGCGCGGTGCACGCCGCCGTCGGTTGCTGGGCCGGGGCCGGCGCGCTGCGCCTCTTCACCAAGGAAGCGAGTGCGCGCTCGGTCTCGGTGACGGCGATCGAGGTCTCGCCCGGCATCGACCCCGAGGCGCTGCGCTCGGTGGCGCGCGAGCGCTTCCAGGTGGCCATCGCCGGCGGCCTGGGTCCACTCGGCGGACGGGTCTTTCGCATCGGCCATCTCGGCGACCTTAACGAGGCGATGATCCTCGGCTGCCTGGCCGGCGTCGAGGCGGCGATGCAGGTGCAGGGCATCGCCTACACGCACGGCGGTGTCGACGCGGCGATCGCCTCGCTGGTCGCTGCTTCCGGCTGACGGCGCGCCGTCGCAACGTGCCGCTCAGGCGGCGACGGTCTTTGCGCACCTCACTTGGCGACCTTCGCCTCGGCCATCGCCTGCTCCATCGCCGCCCGCATCTTCGGCAGGAAGGTCTGCAGCTGCGCCTGGCTGATCGCCATCGACTTCTGCATCACGGTCGGCATCTTGTTGACGAACGCCTGCCCGGCCGGGCTCCGGTAGAAGGCGACCAAGCCGTCGATCTCTTCCTGGTCGAAGGTCTCGCGGTAGAGCTGGACGTAGAGCGGCTTCATCTTCTGCCAGTTGAATTCCTCGCGCATGACGGCGATGAACTTGCCCGGCACGGCGTCGAGCACGCGCTGCTGCTCGTCGGTCAGCGTCTTGCCCTGCATCGACTGCCGCATGCCGTCGCGCATCGATTGCTCGACCACCGCGTACATCGAATTCATCATCGTCTCGGCGCGCGTCGCCGCGAGCAGCGCCTCGACCGATTCCGGGGTGGGCGGCTCGGCCCAGGCATTGGCGGCAACCAGCGCCAGGGCGCCGACGAAGACGGGGAAGCGCATGTTTTCTCCTTTAGATCGTGTATGAGGGGCGTCGCTTCGAGGCGCGCTATTGCGGCACGACGCCGTCCCGGCCGACGTTGATGCGCGGCACCTCGATCGTGCCGTCGGCCTTTCTGACGGGCGCGTTCACGGTGAAGCGCGCGCCGGCCTTGAGGTCGTCCTTGCCGCCGAGCTCATAGCGGACGATAGGCACGCCCGGCGGGACGACGATCTTCTTTTCGCCCTCCCGGTAGCGGACGACGATGGTGTTGCCGTCGACGCCGGTCACCACCGGCGTGCTGACGGCGCCGTTCGTCATGGTGCCGTTCGGCACCGGCGCAAACGGGCGGTGGCCTTCGCCGGTGCCGCGCATCTGCTCCGGAAAGATGTGCACCTCGAGCGCCTTCTGGCTGCCGTCGGGCTGAGGCAAGGCGGCGCTGCCGAGGAAGGTGCCTTCCTTGATGTCGGCCATCGTGGCCTTGACGACGGCGACGATGGTGGCGTTCTCGGCCAGGGTCAGCTTCAGCTCGGCGCCGTCGCTGGCGTGCACCGTGAGCACGCCCTCGGCCTTGTCGATCGTGCCGCGCAGCGCCTGCGCCATGACCGACGTGCCCGACACGGCGAAGGTCGCGGCGACGAGCGCCATTCGAAGGGTTGCATGCATTCAAATTCTCCTTGGTTCGTTGCGCGCTGTCGTCAGCGCCCGCGCACATGTGCCGGCGCCTCGAGCCGGCGCGCCAGCGCCGACAGCGTCAGGGTGATGACGAGATATATCGCCGAGATGAAGAGGTAGGGCTCCCAGTAGCGCGAGTAGGCGCCGGCCACGGTGCGCGCCGCCAGCGCCAGCTCGGCCAGGCCGATCGCCGAGACCAGCGACGAGTCCTTGACCAGCGTCACCGCCTCGTTGACGAGCGCCGGCACCATGCGCCGCAGCGCCTGCGGCAGC
>JANXWR010000145.1 GCA_025351025.1 Burkholderiales bacterium
GCGTCGAGGTCGAGGTGGTTGGTCGGCTCGTCGAGCAGCATCAGGTCGGCCGGGCACATCAGGGCGCGGGCGAGCTGCAGGCGCATCCGCCAGCCGCCGGAAAAGCTGTTCACCGGCAGATCGAGCTCAGGGCTCTTGAAGCCGAGCCCCATCAGCATCGACTGGGCGCGCGGCCGCGCGTCGAAGCCGCCGGCGTCGCTGATGGCGTGGTGCGCGTCGCCGATGGCATGGCCGTCGCCGCTCAGCTCGGCGCGGGCCAGCGCTGCGTTCGCCTCGGCCAGGACGGTATCGCCTTCGAGCACGAAGTCGGTCGCGCCCTCGCTCGTCTCGGGCATGTCCTGAGCGACCTCGGCGATGCGCCAGCGCTGCGGCAAGGAAAGATCGCCCGCGTCGGCGGACAAGCGGCCGGCCAGCAGGGAAAAGAGCGACGATTTGCCGGCGCCGTTGCGGCCGACCAGGCCGACTTTTTCGCCGGGGTTGACGGTGACGCTGGTGCGATCGAGAACGAGCTTGGTGCCGCGGCGAAGGGAGAGCTGACTGAGAACGAGCATGGGCGATTTTCGCCTGTCGGCCGGGCGCGGGCGCGACGGCGCGATTTCGTCCGTCAGCCGGCGAGCGCGCTTTTCTCCACCAGGACGACGCAATCCTCGCCGCCGCTCGTCTCCAGCCAAGCGCACTCGAGACGCGGGAAGGCGGTCTCGAAGCCGGCGCGCTCGTGGCCAACCTCGAGCACCAGCACGCCCTCGGCCGACAGGTGGCGCGGCGCCTCGGCGACGATGCGGCGGATCAGGTCCATGCCATCGTCGCCGCCGGCCAGCGCGAGAGCCGGCTCGGCCCGGTACTCGGCCGGCAGCGCGGCCATGCTTTTCGCCGTGACGTAGGGCGGATTGCACAGGAGCAGGTCATAGCTGCCGGGCAGCGCCGCGAAGAGGTCGGATTCGACGACGCGGATGCGAGCGCCCAGGCCGTGCCGGGCGACGTTGATGCGCGCCAGCTCGAGGGCGGCGGCGCTGATGTCGGAAGCGTCGACCTCGATCTCGGGATAGGCCATCGCCGCGATCACGGCCAGGCTACCGTTGCCGGTGCAGAGGTCGAGCACACGGTGCGTGCGGTCGGACAGCCAGGCGTCGAGGGTGCCGGCTTCTTCGGCGTCGACGAGCAGCTCGGCGATGTAGGAGCGCGGCACGATGGCGCGCGTGTCGATCGTGAACGGCACGTTCTGCAGCCAGGCTTCGCCGGTCAGGTAGGCGGCGGGCCGGCGCGTCGCGATGCGGCGCTCGACGAGTGCTTCGGCCCTGGCTGCATCGTCGGCGGAAACGGTGCGCTGGCCGCGCGTCTCGAGCGCGTCGAGCGGCAGGCCGATCGCCCAGGTGACGAGCCAGGCCGCTTCGTCGAAGGCGTTGCCCGTGCCGTGGCCGAAGGACACGCCCGCGCGCTTCAGGCGCTCGCTTTGCGCCACGACGAGCTCGACGAGTTTCATCGCCTGGCCGGGGCCGCCATCGGCGCTCAGAAGCGGCGCAGATTCGGCGACAGCGCCATCGTTTCCTCGGGCCGCACGTCGATCGTGATCTCGGTGAAGCTCGGCTGGTCGTCGGTGTCTTCCTTCTTCGGCACGATGCGCGAGATCGGCGTCATGTCGTTCTGCAGCCGCCACATCAGGTTGGTCGGCGAGTCGGCGTAGGCCAGGCCCTCGTCGCGGGTGATGACGTTCTGGTTGATCATCCGCGCCAGGTCCTGCTCGAAGCTCTGCGAGCCTTCGGCCATCGACTTTTCCATCGCCTCTTTGACGCCGCTGAAATCGCCGCGTTCGATCAGCTCCTGGATCAGTTTGGTGTTGAGCAGCACCTCGACCGCCGGCATGCGCCCGCCGGCGACGCTGCGCACCAGGCGCTGCGAGACGATCGCGCGCAGGCCTGCGGCCAAGTCGGCGAGTAGGGCCGGCCGCGCCTCCGGCGTATAGAACGAAAGGATCCGGCCGAGCGCGTGGTAGCTGTTGTTGGCGTGCAAGGTCGACAGCACCAGGTGGCCCGACAGCGAGTACGAGATCGCCGCCGTCATCGTCTCGCGATCGCGGATCTCGCCGATCATGATCAGGTCGGGCGCCTGGCGCAGGGCCGTCTTCAGGCCGATCTGCAAGGTCTGCGTGTCGCGGCCCACCTCGCGCTGGTTGACGACCGACTTCTTGTTGTTGAACAGGAACTCGATCGGATCCTCGATCGTCAGGATGTGGCCCGCCATCACCTGGTTGCGCTGCTCGAGCATGGCGGCGAGCGTCGTGCTCTTGCCGGCACCGGTGGCGCCCACCATCAGGATCAGGCCGCGCTTTTCGAGCACGAGCTGGTTCAGGATCGACGGAACGTTGAGGCTCTCGAGCGACGGGATCTCGAACGGGATGCAGCGGAACACCGCGGCGATCGAGCCACGCTGCTTGAAGCCCGAG
>JANXWR010000173.1 GCA_025351025.1 Burkholderiales bacterium
AGCGAACAGTCACACTTATTCAAGTACTTTTAGTGACTACATATAGAACTCAAATTAAGCCGCGGAACAACCAAAATACTGAGGCGTGACAAGCACTTGGCGTAGTCGCGGTGCCTACAGGATGGGAGGAACTTCAGCCTAGTGCGGCCGAGCCGCCGATCCGGATTGGCTCTTCGCTTTCGATCACTGGAAAGCAGTATTCCCTGCAGGGCGGCTATTGCCGTGAGGGCTACCTGCTATGTCAGAAACATGTGAATGCGCAAGGCGGGGTGCTCGGGCGTCAGATCGAGTTTGTGATCTACGACGATGGGTCTGATGAGAAGATGGCTGCGCGCAACTACGAAAAGCTGATCGCAGAAGACAACGTCGATGCGGTTCTGGGGCCGTACGGCTCAGCCATCACCGAAGCGGTCGCCGATGTCGCCGACAAGCACCGGATGCTCATGATTGCGCCGACGGCGGGCACCACCTCGATATGGGAGAAGGGGCGCAGATACTTGATCATGATGCTTTCGCCGGTGGAAAACCAGCCGGAGGGGCTGCTCGATCTGGCGGCTCGCAACGGGCTCAGAAGAGTGGCCGTGATCAAGCTCGACGGGCTTGTCGCGAACGCGGCGGCCAGGGGAGCAGCCGAACTTGTCAAGAAGAAGGGCTTGGAGCTGGTGTTCGCCGAGACATACCCGAATGGCACCACGGATTTCTCCGATATTCTGAAGAGAGTTAAGGCAGCGACACCGGATGTGCTGATGGCGGCGTCTGTCCGGCTCGAAGATCTCGTCGCGATCACTCGCCAGATGCGGCAAGTGGACCTGAACGTGAAGATGTTGAGCAGCGTCCCGTACGGGCTGCTTCCTGACTACTACAAGCAGCTCGGAAAGGAGGCCGAATTCGTCTACAGCGGCTCCTTCTGGGACACCGGCCTTCCGTACCCGGGAAACCGGGAGTTCGTCACAGCGTACGAGAAGGAGTTCGATCGCACTCCCGTCGTTCAATCGGCCGCCTCTTACGCCGGGTGCCGCCTCTTGGTGGAAATGGTACAGCTGACGGGCAGCTTGGATTCCGACAAGCTCCGTGAGGCACTCCTGGGCTTCAGGACGAAGACTGTTGTGGGCGATTTCGCGGTCGATGACCGCGGATTTCAGATCGCCCACAAGGCAATCACTATCCAGTGGCAGGATGCCAAGCAGGTGGTCGTTTGGCCGGATGAAGTGGTTTCGGGAAAGCCGAGATTGCCAACGCCGCCGTGGACTCAGCGGTAACGCGCAGGTGCTCGAACTGGAGGCCGAGGTCACCGCTAAGACGGCGCTCGGACTCAAGATCCCGCAGTCACTGCAGTTGCGCGCGGATGAGGTGGTTCAGAGGTTGAATAGACGGCGATCAACGTCGCTGCCAGCTTGAGCCAGCCCGTCAACATATGTTGATAGTCGCCGATGCCAGTGACCGCTCTTGGGTGGCGTGGGCCAGTGTGAAATCTTGAATGACTGGTTATGGGACGATTCCGCACGCGGCTCACAGGACCGGTTGTGGCCGGGGGCAGGTGCCGCTGGATGGCGGGTTCGAAGCAGCTCGATTCGTGCCGGCCAGTGGCGTCGTCGCATCCGGCCATGGCAATACGACCGCCGTGCTTTCCGAGAATCGTGCCTTGGCTGGTTCAGCTTGAGGTGAGCGGCTTGGTGCGCGATTTCTTTGCCGGCGTACGTGTCCGCGCCCGTGGTTCGTCCGCTAGCCTCTTCGCGGCGGGCGCTGGCCCTGGATTCTTTGCGCTCGCCCCTGTTTCCGGCGCGGGCTTCGCCGCGCTCTCCAGCTCCAGACCAAAGAGCGCCGAGAGGTCATCGCCGTCAAGAACCTTCGCCGGCACGGGCGCTGTCGTTCCGAGCAAGCGTCCCTTCGCGGCGCGGGCGATCAGTGCGCCCTCGTCCACGGCGCGAAGCTTGAACACCAATGCGGGCTGCGCGTCGAGCCGGGCGCCGATGCCGTAGAGCACGGCTGCCACGTGCTTGCACATTGAGGCCCAGTCCGGGCAACTGCAGGACAGCTTGATCTCCGCTGGAGCCGGAAAAAGCCCCGTCCTTTGCTGGCACACACGCTCCATCACGGCCTTGGACAGGCGC
>JANXWR010000214.1 GCA_025351025.1 Burkholderiales bacterium
AGAAGGTGAAACCATGAATCGTCAAGTCTTTGCAGGATCCGCTCTTTCCACCGCGCTGGGACTCGTCCTGGCCGCATCATCGCTGCCGGCCCAGTCGCAAAACATGGACATGAGCAAGGCGCCGCAGATGGTGAAGGGCAACATGATGCGGATGCAAACCAACAAGCTAGAGAAGTGCTACGGCGTCAACGTCGCCGCCAAGAACGATTGCGCAGAGGGTGCGCACTCCTGCGCCGGCCAGGCCACGCAAGCGCGTGACAGCAAGTCTTTCGTGCTGCTGCCGGCGGGGGATTGCGGCAAGATTCAGGGCGGCAATACGAAGGCGACCTGATCGCGAGCACCGCCATGAACGAGGCAGGCGGCACCCTCCCCGCCGCTGCCGGGATCGGGCTGCGCTTCCAGCACCACCGAGCGGTGCTGGAAGCGCGGCCCGCGATCGCGTGGCTCGAGGTTCACACCGAAAACTACATGGGCGGAGGCGCCGCGATCCGCACCCTCGAAGCCATCCGCCGCGACTATCCGGTCTCCCTGCACGGCGTCGGGTTATCGCTGGGCAGCGCAGACGGGTTGGATGCCGGACACCTCGCACGCATTCGCGATGTCGTGCATCGAATCGAACCAGGTCTGGTGTCGGAACACCTCTCCTGGAGCGTCGTCGGCGGTACCTACATGGCCGACCTGCTTCCGCTGCCGATGACGGAGGAAGCGCTCGACGTCGTTTGCCGGCACGTGGACCAGTCACAAGCCTATCTGCAGCGGCGCATCCTGATCGAGAACCCGTCGAGCTATTTGCTGTATGCCCATTCGACGATCCCCGAATGGGACTTCCTGGCCGCGGTGGCGCGGCGCACCGGCTGCGGCATCCTCTGCGACGTCAACAATATCTACGTCAGCGCCTGCAACCATGGCTGGGATGCAGCCGCCTATCTTGCAGCGCTGCCCGCGCAGGCCGTCGGCGAGATTCACCTCGCCGGTCACTCGCTCAAGCAGATCGACAGCGGGCAGACCCTGCACATCGACGACCACGGTTCGCGCGTGGCGCCGGAAGTCTGGGCGCTGTACACGCAGGCCCTCGGGCGGTACGGACCGGTGCCGACCCTGGTGGAATGGGACACGAACGTTCCATCGCTGGACATATTGCTGGCCGAGGCGGCGCAGGCGGCCTCGTTGCTCGATCGAATGGACGCCGACCATGCCGTCGCTGCGTGAGCTCCAGCATGCGGTGCGGCGCGGCCTGCTGCAGGATGGGGAGGGCTCTGCCGCGGCCCACATCCTCGCCTGCGGGCTCGCGCCTCGGCAACGGCTGAGCATCTACCGCAATACGATGCTTGGAACGCTCGCGAATGCGCTGCGCCTGTCGTTCCCCGCGGTTCATCGCCTGGTGGGTGCGGACTTCTTCGAAGCCGCGGCCCGGATCTTCGCGCGCGAGCGACCGCCGCGCTGCGCCGATCTGAATTCGTACGGTGCGGAGTTTGCGGACTTCCTGCAGCGCTTCGAACCGGCCGCGACGCTCGCCTATCTGCCGGACGTGGCTCGGCTGGATTGGGCGGTCCACCGCGCGCTGCATGCGGAGGATGCCATTGCGCTCGACGTGTCGCAGTTGGCGGCCGTCGCGCCGTCCGACCAGGACCGTGTCTGCTTCGTGGCCCACCCTTCGATCTCGACCTTGCGTTCGCGCTTTCCCGTCGATGAAATCTGGCGTGCCGTATTGCACCAGGACGACGCGGCGCTGGCCGCCATCGACCTTGGGAGCGGGCCGGCGTGCCTCATGGTCGAACGGCTGGGCGACGATGTCGAAGTAGCTCGCCTCGAGGAACACGCGTGGCGTTTGGCGTCAGCCCTGTTCGGTGGGCTATCGCTAGGCGCCGCACTCGACGCCGCCCAGAGCATCGCGGCGCCCGCGCTGCTGCTGTCCGACCACTTGATGGCGGGACGCTGCATCTCCTTCCACGTCGCTCTTTGAGGCTCACACATGACCGACTTGCTCGCCCGTGCCCGCAACTGGCTCGAAGCCGTGCCTTACGCGCTGCTCGCACTGCCGCTGCG
>JANXWR010000233.1 GCA_025351025.1 Burkholderiales bacterium
CTGCAGCAGGCGCAAAAAAAGTGAGCCGAGTGTCCAGCGTCAATCAAGGTTAGAAGAGCGCGTCAATCAAGGTGAGAAGGATGTCGGGGGCGGGAGGCTGGCGGGCGTAGCCCGACAGGCTCGCGCCCCCGCTCTCGAAGAAGCCGCCCGGTAGGGGCGCTTCGTCGGTGATCGCGGTGAGTCCGGTATGAAGGGGTTTCTCGATCTTGAGAGGGCCTTCGTGCCGGGATATCACATCCACGATCATCAGATGAGGTTGTTCATGAAGCTCAAGCTCTCCAAGACGCTGCCGGCGGCAGCAGCGCAGGCCGGAATCAGCGTTGCCACGGCCTACCGTTTCGGGCACGACCCGCGGCTGCCGTCCGAGAAGAAGGCGCCGCGCGCAAGCCGCCGCCCCGATCCTCTGGTCGATATCTTCGAGGCCGAGGTGGTCCCGTTGCTTCAGGCAGCTGCGGGCATCAGGCCGGTGGCGATATTCGACGAGTTGAGACGGCGCCACGCCGAACTCGAGCCGGGCGTTCGCCGCACCCTCGAACGCCGCATCCGTGCCTGGCGTGCCGTGCACGGTGAGGAGCGCGAGGTGATATTCCGTCAGGTGCACGAAGCCGGCCGGATGGGGCTGTCGGACTTCACCGAGATGGGCGATCTGGGCGTCACCGTGGCCGGCGTCGTGCTCGAGCACCGCCTGTACCACTTCAGGCTGGTGTGCTCGGGGTTCGAACACGCCCACGTCATCCTGGGCGGCGAGAGCTACGTGGCGCTCGCCGAGGGCTTGCAGAACGCCCTGTGGTCGCTCGGTGGCGCGCCGCGCGAGCACCGCAGCGACAGCCTGTCGGCGGCGTTTTGCAATCTCGACGCCGATGCGCGAGAGGACTTGACCTCACGCTACAACGCGCTGTGCGCGCACTACCTGATGGAGCCTACCCGCAACAACCGGGGCGTGGCCCATGAGAACGGCTCCATCGAGAGCGCGCACGGACACCTCAAGAGCGCGGTCCACGACGCGCTGCTGCTGCGCGGAGCCGTCGAGTTCGCCGATCTGGCCGCCTACCGCCGCTTCATCGACGAGATCGTCAGCCGCAAGAACGCCCGCAACGGCAAGCGGATCGACGCCGAACGGACTCTGCTGCAGCCGTTGCCCATGGCGCGCACCTGCGACTACGAGGAGACCTTCGTCTACGTGACCTCCTCGGGTGGCTTCACCCTGCGCAAGGTCTTCTACACCGTGCCGTCGCGCCTGATCGGGCACCGGTTGCGGGTGCGTCTGTATGACGACCGGCTCGATCTGCTCCTGGGTGCGACCTTGCTCATGACGCTCGAGCGCGGCCGGGGCGGCGCCAACGGCAAGCATGGGCACGTCGTCGACTATCACCACGTCATCCATGCGCTTCGGCGCAAACCCATGGCACTCCTCAGCCTGGTCTACCGCGACCAGCTCTTCCCCCGGGATGCCTACCGGCTGATGTTCGAGTTCCTGCGCGAGGAGCTCGCCGAGCGCGCCGCCTGCAAGATGATGGTGGCTCTGCTGAGCCTGGCGCACGACCGATCCTGCGAGGCGCAACTGGCGGGCGTGCTGGCCGACGATCTGGAGCACCGGCGCCTGCCCGACATCAATGCGTTGCTGGCCCGCTTCGCGCCTGATCCGGCGCGCCTGCCGGAGGTCTCGGTGCAACTGGCACCGCTGAGCTCCTACGACGTCTTGGTGGCGTCGGGTATGGAGGTTGCGGCATGAACGAGACCTTCGATGCTGCACGGCTGACGCTGCTGCTGTCGGAACTGCGCTTGCCGGCCACCAAGCAGATCTGGGCCAGCTTCGCCGAGCAGTCGGACAAGGAGGGCTGGCCGGCGGCCCGGCTGCTCACGGTGATTGCCGAGAACGAGCTGGCCGAGCGTGACCGTCGGCGTATCGAGCGGCATCTGGCCGAGGCCAGGCTGCTGCCAGGCAAGACGCTCGACAACTTCGACTTCAACTCCGTGCCGATGGTCTCCAAGGCTCAGGTGATGGCGCTGTGCGCCGGCGACGAGTGGTTGCGCAACGGCGCCAACGTCCTTCTTCTGGGACCGCCAGGCGG
Organism: Burkholderiales bacterium; assembly: GCA_025351025.1. Classification (GTDB taxonomy): domain Bacteria; phylum Pseudomonadota; class Gammaproteobacteria; order Burkholderiales; family Burkholderiaceae_C; genus Schlegelella_A. Next base: position 2,073 of record JANXWR010000233.1, read on the forward strand.
CGGCAAGTCGCACTTGTCGTCGGCCATTGGCCTGGCCTTGCTGGAGAAAGGCTGGCGTGTGCTCTTCGCGCGCACCTCAGACCTGGTCCAGCGACTGCAGGTCGCGCGCCGCGAACTTGCGCTCGAAGCGGCCCTCACACGCCTGGATCACTTCGACGTGCTCATCCTCGATGACCTGGCTTACGTCACCAAGGATCAGGCCGAAACCTCGGCCCTGTTCGAGCTGATCAGCACGCGCTACGAGCGCCGTTCGATGATCATCACGGCCAACCAGCCGTTCGGCGAATGGGGCAAGGTGTTCCAGGATCCCACCATGACGCTGGCCGCCGTCGACCGGCTCGTTCATCACTCCACGATCTTCGAGATGAACGTCGAAAGTTACCGAAGGCGCACCGCCATCGAGCGCAAGCAAATCGGTCCCGGGCGACCCGCCAGCTACGCCACTGCGAAGAACGTCGGAGTTCCCAAGGCTGGCGACAATCAACCGCCAGCGTAGATCGCCACCCCTCGCGGGGATCGCACGGATCGGGCCTCGAGGGTCGCGATCCGCGCTCTGTAGATGCCTACTCGCGAATGCCAGTGCGTGAGCAGCAAGACTTCGTTACTGTAGAGCGCGCAAATCGGCAACTCAGCGTGAATCGCGCCCGCGACAATCAAATGTGCGGCATCATCAACTCGCCGCGACACGGTTCTCATCCAGATTGTCGCGCCCCTCGCATCTAGATTGACGCGCCACACTGCTCGGCGATCGCCGCGTACGGCTCGTAGCCGTCGCTCATCAACGCGCCGCCGGGCCGCATGCCTTCGTACAGTGTCCTGGCCGAGTGCGTGCTGCGGCTGGGCGAGTAGCCGAACAGCCGGATCGGCGGCCCGGTGCCGTGCGCCCCGCTGGCTTCGGTCATCTGCACCCACATGTAGCTCTTGGCCTGGGCCTTTCTTCCCGGCTCCTTGAGCACCTGCACTTCTGTCTCGTCGCCGTGGACGATGACCGAGTCCAGCAGCGCGTCGCGCAGCAGGTTGACCACCGGCTGCGTCGCCTGGCCCACGCGCACGACGCCAGCGGCCAGCGTGTTGCGCGACAGCTCCGTGCCGCCGAAGCGGCCCAGCAGCGCGGCCTGCCGGTACAGCGGCAGCCCATCCAGGTACTTCGACGTGATCACCCAGGCCAGCGCCGCTTCGCTGAGCAGCCCCTTGGGGATCACCTGCGGCGGCTTGGCCGCCAGGCGCAGGCCGCCGTCGCAGCACGGGCAGGCGTACTTGACCCGCTCATGGCGGATCACGCGCACTTGCTGCGGCACGACGTCCAGTTGCTCGCTGGTCTCCACGCCGATCTCGCGCAGCGCCGTACCGTCGTGCGGGCACACGCGATCGTCTTCGGGTAGCTCGTGGCGCCGCACATCGCGCGGCAGATCCGGATCCAGCGGCTTGCGACCTCGCTTGGCGCGCTGGTGCGCTAGCATGTGGATCTTGTCGTCCTCGGTCTCGGCCGCGGCAGGCCGGGCCTGTGCGCCAACGAGCTCGGCCTCGTTGAAGTACATGTCCTTCTGGTGCGCGGCGCTGACCTCGCTCTTGGCGTCGAAGAGCTGGCGCTTGAAGCGGTTGAGCTGCTCCTTGAGCAGGTCGCGTTCGGTGCGCACCACCCGCAACTCGCCGGCGAGTTCTTCACCACGCGCAACGGCTTCGGACAGCGCTTGGCGCAGTGCGGCGATCTCTTCGGCAGTGGGCATGCGAACCATCGGCGCGCATTCTCATCATCGCGCGTGCCGACGTGGCCGCAATCTTCGCATCGGCCCGTAACAATGCGGACCTCGTGCAACCAACCCGTACAGTGGTGCCGCTTTAGGCCACGCGCCCGTACAGCCGTTGGGGATGACGCTGCACGACGCCGATGTCGATGCCCTCGAGCAGCCAGTGGAGTTGTTCGACCGTCAGCATCGGCACGGCCTCAAGGGCCGGCCAGACGAAGCGGTCTTGCTCCAGGCGTTTGAGCAGCAGCCAGAAGCCGTTGCGGTCCCAACCAAGGATCTTGACGCGGTTGCGGCGTCGGTTGCTGAAGACGTAGACGCACGGCGCGAACGGGTCCAGCCCCAGCGCCTTGTCCACCAGCAGCGCCAGGCGGTTGATGTTCAGCCGGAAGTCGATCGGCTCGCGATGCAGGTAAACCTTCAGGGCTTCGTCGAGGCGGAACACCGAACCCTCCCGAGCGCTTCGATCACTTCGCCCGCCTGGCGCAGGTCGCACTCGCGCAGATCGATCACCACACCGTTGGGCAGGCGCGCCTGCAGGCACATCCGCACAACCGCAGGGCTGTCACTGGCCGCCGTCGGCTTGAGAATCGACATCGGCACGGCAGCCTCGACCGGTACCGCCACGAACGCCTCGCGCGGCGCTGTCGACACAGCAACCGCACGCTGCCGACGCTCGCTGTGCTCGCGCACCCAGCGGCTGACTTGGTTAGCGTTGATCCCGCACTCGCGTGCCAGTCGCGAGACCGACGCGCCCGGCCGGCCGCACGCAGCCACGAACTCGGCCTTGGCCGCCTCGTCGTACACGCTGCGGCCGTCGCTCGCCCCCTGCGTCAGACTAGTTGTCGCTTCCCCGATTTGCACTGAAGCGCAACCCATGA
>JANXWR010000241.1 GCA_025351025.1 Burkholderiales bacterium
CGTCAAGCCGCTTGCAGCGCTTGACCTCGGGCAGGTGAGCGCGGCGGCGCGCGGGCCTGCAATCCCCCAGATGCGTAAGGATCTTCTTGATCACCGGCTGCTCCAGGATCGCCGCAATGATCTTCAGCTCGTCACAGCGGATCGCTGTTTCGGGTGTGGTGACTGATAAAGGACGTTTACATTCTCGTCAGGAGCGGCGCGGAATGGGCCAGGTCGAACGGTCGGCACCATCCCAGGCGGACTGTCGCAAGCGCTGTGACGCGCTTTGCACTCGCATTCATGTCGAACGCACCGCCCCTCCTACACGTCGGTTGAGGTTGAGCCGCTGTGCATGACGGCTACCTCAATGATCCAAACTGGCGAAGTAGTCGCGATCACGCGCTGTGCCCTCAGGCCGGATGCTGCAAGCAATTTGTCGAATTCATTCTTGGTCCTCTCTCTGGCGCTGCCGAACATCGCCATCATCTGGGTGTCTACGAGATAGCTGGTCGGACGACCGCGTCTCGGGTCGGGTTCGAGGAGCTGCTCGACGATGAGCAGACGCGAGTCAGGGTCCATCGCAGCGCGGCAACTCCGCAAGATGCGAATGCAGTCGTCATCGGACCAGTCATGCAGAACCCGGACGAGCAGATAAATGTCTCCCCCGGCTGGCACGCCAGCAAAGAAGCTGCCTCCTTCAACGACTATGCGTCCGCCCAAGCGAGAGGCGATTGGGATAGTTTCGACGACATCGGGGCGGTCAAACACAAGCCCACGCGGCTCGGGAAAGCGTCCCAGTACCTGTCTCAAGGCCTCGCCGTTACCCCCTCCAATGTCCGTAATGAGCGAAGCGCCGGAAAAGTCATATGCGGCGGCCACTGCCGCGTGCCGGTTGTCGGGGAAATTGGCCATAAACAGATCGAACTGCCGCGCCTCTTCCGGGTGCCCCTTCAGGTATTGAAAACGTCCCATGCCCCAGGCGGCCTCATGCGGACTTCCGCCTTGGAATGCCACATCCAACTCTCCCCAGGCCTTCCAGGAGCCGGGGCCCGTCCAGAACCTGGCCCCGTGGTGCATGCTGTTCGGGGTGTCCGTACGCAGCAGCAACGACAAAGCGGAATGCCTGACCTGGCCCTCGGCGCTGACCTGGAACACCCCGAAGGCCGCTAGAGCTCGCAGCACACGAAGTAGGGGAGAAGGCTGTACTCCGCAAGCTGCTGCTAAGGCGGGCACGTCATGACCTGTGTCGGAGACTTTGTCAGCGAGCCCGATCTCGGCGACGAGTCGGATCATGCGCGACACCTGAAAGCCGCGGATCAACAGGTCGAGCGCTTCGCGATCGTGGGTGTCCTCTAAAGTTTCTGGCATCGCATTCCTTCTATGTTCACACACGTCGCTGACCACTTTGTTCCGGCACCGGACGGCGAGGTCGGTGATCGGTGTCTGTGTGATATCGCGCTCAATCCACGCGCACGCCGGTGGTCGCGATGACCTTGCGCCAACGCTGTGTTTCCTCTCGCATGAACGCTGCCGTCTCAGCCGGCGTGCCGCCGACGGGCGTAGCGGCGAGGTCATCGAGCCTGGCCGCGACGTCTGGCAGTCGGAGCGTTTCGCTGATCGCCAATGACAGCTTTGCGACGATCTCCGGCGGTGTCTTGGGAGCTGCCACGACCGCGTACCAGGCAATGGAAACGAAGCCCGGGAATCGTTCCGACAACGAGGGCACGTTTGGCAATGCCGCCCAGCGACCTTCGCTGCACACGGCAAGCGCATTGAGCTTTCCGGCCCTGATATACGGCAGGACGTCACCCAGGTTCGCGAACATCATGTCGACGTGGCCAGCAAGAAGATCGGCCAGCGCCGGGGCACCGCCCTTGTAAGGCACGTGAACGATCTGGATGCCTGCGAGAGTCTTGAGCCACTCGGCCGTGAGATGCGGGGTAGTCGCGTTTCCCGGCGACGCGTAGCTCAGCTTGCCCGGATTGGCAGTCGCGTACGAAATCAAATCCTGAACGTTCGTCACCGGAACTCGTGGCGACACGACCAGAACGTTCGGCACCGTGGCGAGCACCGTCACGGCCACGAAAGCACCTGGATCGAACGCGAGCTTGGGGTAAAGATACTGATTGATGACCAAGGGCGGTGGTGGCGACGCGAGTAGCGTGTACCCATCTGGATCCGCCCGGGCTACTGCTTCCGCGCCGATATTTCCCGAAGCGCCGGCTCGGTTTTCCACGATCACGGGTTGGCCCCAGCGCGAGCTGAGCTTTTCGGCGACGAGGCGCGGCAGTAGGTCGACCGAGGTGCCCGCAGAGAACGGCACGATGACCTTGATCATCCTGCTTGGATAGTTATCCTGCGCTGCGGCCGGATCCGGCCCGCCGCCAAGCGCAGCCACGGTGACTGCGACGAGGAGCAGTTTCAACGTCTTGTCCATCTACATCTCCCAAGTGCGAAGGAGAGGGTAGGAGTGCGGGGCGATCGGGCTCTGGTGAAGGTGTCCCGTTTGGGCGCTGAATTCTCCGTACTTGCCGGGACTGCTCCGGGGCAGATGTCCCGGAGCGGTCTCAGCCGCTCATTCCGAGGCCCGCCTCGCGTGCGCGAACAATCGCCTGCGCACGACTGTGAAGGTCAAGCTTGGTCAGTATGGAAGACAGGTGATTGCGCGCCGTCTTCTCGTGAATACCGAGCCGACGAGCGATCTCTGTGTTGGGCAGCCCTTGCGCAACGAGTTCTAGGACCTCTTTTTCGCGCGCGCTCAGCTCTTCCAGCCGAAGTTCCCCGGGCGCACCAGGACTTGGGGCCGACGGAAGAAACGCTTCGAGCGCTTCGGTGAGCTGCTGCCAAGCAGGCTCGTGCTCCAGAAGGATCAAATTACGACTGTCGAGCGGCAAGAAGCGCGCACTCGGAATGAGCCCCGCCAGAGCCCGCCCTTCCTCGAAGGGAACGCGGATGGCGCCGCGCGGGTGTAGCACCAGCGTAGGACAGCGGACCAACGGCGCCAGGGCGCTCACATCGGATGCGAACCAGGCTCGCATCAAGCCGGTTGCGTTCTGCGGCGAAGCCGATAGGCACATCAACTCGTTGAATGAGCGCCATTGCTCTGCCGTGGCGTCGGGGAGAAACTGACTGACAAAGAGCTGCCGGAACGACGGATCGTCCTTGCCCCAACCCATCTCGATCAGGCGAAGCAGCGCTTCTTCCTCCGCGAGCTGCTCTGGCGTCGTGCTGCGCGCGAAGCGCCCGCGCACGAAAGGCCCATAGAGGACGAGATGACTTACGCGTTCGGGATGGCGGGCGGCATAGGCGACGGCGATGACACCGCCTCCGGCGAAACCGAACAAGGCGAAACGCTCGAGTCCAGCCGCCTCAACGACAGCTTCCAGATCCTCCACGTACTTTTCGAAGGAAAAGTCGACCTTGAGGCGGTCCGACAGGCCACAGCCGCGCGGGTCGTAGCGGACTAGGCTGCGGCCCCGGTTGAGTGCGGTGAGCCAGTGATGCCAGGTCGGACTGTGCCAATCATGGTCAAGATGAGTTACCCAGTTGGCGGCCTTCACTAAAGGGAGGCCGTCGCCAGAAACTGCATAGGCGATGCGCACTCCGTCAGCGCTGCGGCAAAACCGAATCTGCTCGGTGGGGTGGGACATGTCCAGGAACGCAACAAAGCCGTATGAGCCCCGAGTCTCCTTCATCCACGCGGCACCTCGCTCGGCGTTACGTGTGATGAAGGGCGGCGAACGCAGCGTCTTAGAACTCCTCGATAAAGACGAACGGCACTCGGCAGTGAAGTTGGACCTGAGCCATCGACCACCCAAAGATGTTCTCGTGGGAGTCGACGGATGCTTGGCAGCCAAAGCTTAGGAGATAGAACTCCGAGTTCGAGCCGACCATCTGGAACTCGAGTCCGGTCACGACGCCCGAGTCGTCCCCGGAATCATCGTCCCACCCGTTCGAGGAGCCTCGGAAAAGCTGGGTGGCGTTGCCGGGAAACCCTCGTGTCGCGCTCCCAGTGTGGCCGCTCATGTCGGCGGTGATGCTCGCTTGGGCGTGCGCGGTTGGCGGGCCGTGCGTTTCGCAGCTAAAGACGTAGTTCCACTCGAAATAGGGTCTGACCACGAGCGTTCGACCAGGGTCCGAGGGAACGACGAACCCCGAATTGCCCGCCGTCCCGAACGAGTCGCTGTTTCCGTGCGAGTTGACGACGACGCCAAAGCGGCCGCTCGACACGTCGTTCTGAATCGAGGGCGCGTTCTTACCCAATGCGACGTTCAGCGCGAAGTCGTAGGGCGGCCCCACGATGTTCAGGCCAGGATTGACGTGAATGACCGGCGGTCCGTTCACGACCCCGTCCCGGACGGCGATCTTTCGCGAGGGCAGGCTATCCTTGAGTGCGGCAAGCGAGATCGCGACCTCGCGCTCGGGTGCGGCGTCGCCGAGGAGCCGCCGCACTAGCGCGTCCTCGATCACGTACTTATGCCTCCGGTATTCGGCGTGCCGCTCGTACTCCGCAGTGTGCCGCTTCGCAAGTCCTCGTTCCACCTCACGGAAGACTCGTTCGTCGGGATGGGCTGGGCGGAAAGCGTGGCCGTGAGACTCTCGCATAGTACTGGACTCCGCCCGTCGCACCGGACGTCTCCATACTACAACCAAGGTCCGCGCGGCGCATCACACTTGTTGGGGATCTCAGATGCTGACAATAGGTTCGGCGATCATGCCAATGCGGCTTGAATTGCCCTGATGTGCGCAGCGCTGCAGCGCTCACAGTCGGCAACATGAGATCTCCATAGTGCTGAATGCGTTCCGGCAAGGCGAGTGCGAGGTCCCCGGGGCAGAGCGGCAAACGACACCCATCGGCGATGCCACGCCTATGAAATCGGCGGCAGATTGACGTTCTGCTCCATCCACGTCATCGTCGCTGCGATCGCCTAGCACCGGGAACTGGCGCACCGCAGTCGCGTAAGACAGCCAAGCCGCATTGGCAAGATTTTCGAGCCGCAACGGGGCATTGAGGCCCGAACCGTGAGCCGCACGCTGACGGACGTAGACTTCCCGCAACAGGTGTTGTGGATCAGAGATCCTGCAAATAGGACGAAAGATCTTGCTGATGCGGCCGTAGTCAGAATACACGGCCGCTTGCAGCGATCGTTCTTGCAGGTTCGACAGGTACAGGTGATGATTCTTTTGGCCGCAATCGGCGCGCCGGAGGCTCCGACTGCAGATCTGACTCAGCGCGGTTTACCCCGGGAAACGAAGAGCCTGAGCGGCAAAAGGCTCGTCCGATCCGGCCACCGGTCGTAGCTGTCGCACGCCGGCAGCAGCTTGGATCGTCTGGCCATGGGTCGTGATTCCTTCGAAGTCAGCTCGGGCGTCGTCGGCCGGTGGGAAAGCCGGCACGCTTGGCGGCCCCCGCGAACCGACCAGCACGATTAGAGCCGCAAGAAGGCGTCTGTAAACCTTGGGCCTGCCACGCACCTTGCCTGGGGCGGCACGGGTCCGAAAGCCAACAAATCCCAGTGATGCTCGCCCCGAGCAACGATCGATGGCGTTGGGGTGCCGCCGGCGGTGGGCCGCCGGTGGAGGCCGTTCGGGTACGGCGGTGACGCACCACTGCATCGACCCAGACGAACCAGAGCGCTAGCCCGACGAACATCAAGGTTGTCCTACCTCAGCGAACGCTGTTGGCTTGCAAGAAGCTGCAAGGCATCGCTTGAAACTTCGTCTGCGCCGCACTGACGGCGTCCACCACCAAAAAGGGACACTGTCATGAACAAGGATCAAGTCAAGGGTCGTCTGGAAGAGGCCAAGGGCAGCGTAAAGGAAGCTGTTGGCAAGGCGGTCGGCAGCACCAAGGTGCAGGCCGAGGGCGCGGTCGACAAGGCGGCCGGCAAGACTGAAGCCACCTACGGCGACGCCAAGGACAAGGTCAAGACACAGATCAAGAAGAGGTGATTGGCTACCGGCCGAGCGCCCTGACCGGTGCTCTCTTTGCAACGACTTTGGGCAACGCCCGGTTCAAAAGGAAAGAGAAACATGAACTTCATTATTTGGCTCATCGTCGGCGGGCTCATTGGTTGGGTCGCAAGCATGGTCATGAAGCGCCCGGAGGGGATGATCATGAACATCGTTGTCGGCATCGTCGGCTCGATGTTGGGCGGCTGGCTGATCTCGCCGCTGTTGGGAGCTGGCACCATTAACCAGAACGACTTCAGCGTCATGGGCTTGGTCGTCTCGTTCCTCGGCGCCGTGGTCCTGTTGGCGATCGTCAATTTCTTCACGCGCGGTCGCACTCGCCCCTGATCGTCGCAATCCGTGAGGGCGGTCTGCTGACGAAGCTCGGCTTCGGCGGCGACATCAGTCGCTTCAGCTCGAATGCGACCGCTGACCAACCCGCCAACGATCTTCATTTGATCGGAGTAGTTAAATGAAATACCTCGCCTTGTCTGTCTTCGTAGTCGGCGCCATCGGTGCGACGGCAGCTTTCGCGGCAGCGCCGTCGGGCGCACCGAGTGGCTCTATGGGTATGTGCAACGACGGCTCATACTCCTCGAGCCTCGAGAAAAAGGGCGCCTGCCGCGGTCACAAGGGGGTGAAAGAGTGGTTCGACGAAGGCGCTGCCGCCGCGCCGGCGCAATCGACGAGCGAACGCGCTCCTGCGCCGCCTCCGTCGAGCATGACGACGTCAACGATGGCCAAACCGACTACGCCCGCCGTGGCTGGTCGCACTTCCGGCGCGCCCATGGAGCCGGCGGCCGGCGGTGGCGCAGGCAAAGTCTGGGCGAACACGAGCACCAAGGTCTATCACTGCTCGGGCGACAAGTACTACGGCAACACAAAGCACGGCGAGTACATGTCCGAACGCGATGCCAAGGGCAAGGGCTATCACGCCGACCATGGCAAGGCCTGCAGTTAACTCCGCTTTTGCTTTCAACCCAGACAGGGGGAAAAACCATGGCCACTGCTGAGAAAGTAGCCGCGAAGTCCGCCGGCACCCAGGATGCGGTCGGACTTCTGATCTCCGACCACCGCGAAGTGAAAACTCTGTTTGACAAGTACGAGAAGCTCGCCCAAACCAAGGCCAAGGCCAGTGATCGACAGGCCTTGGCCGAGACGATCTGCGACATGCTGATCGTTCACGCGACGATCGAAGAAGAGATCTTCTATCCAGCCGCTCGTGACGCTACCGAGGACGACGATTTGCTTGACGAAGCCCAGGTCGAGCATGCCGCCGCGAAGGATCTGATCGCCCAGATCAAGGACATGGACCCCGGCGACGAACTTTATGACGCCAAGGTGAAGGTCCTCGGCGAACAGATCGATCATCACGTTCAGGAAGAGGAGGGCGAACTGTTCCCCGAGGCCAAGAAGTCGGACATGGATTTGCGGGAGCTGGGCGCTAGTACAGCGACACGTAAATAGCGGAACATGAATACACTTCGGGTATCGTCACTTGATACCCGGAGGTGTTCTCATGCGGCAGACGGAATTGCATCTGAGCGACGCGGACCGGTCGCTGGTCGAGGAGATCCGCAGCAAG
>JANXWR010000266.1 GCA_025351025.1 Burkholderiales bacterium
GTCGGGCCGGCGATCGCTTCTGTTTCGACCGCCGCCGCCGGTCCCATGAAGGTGGGCGGCGCGCTCGGCACGCCGACTTCCTTCTGCCAGCCGCGCGCGACCAGGCCGGCCGCCGTGAGCACGATCATGAGCACGAAGACCAGCACGACGACGAGCGACGCGACTCCTAGTCGGTCGCTGTGCATGCGCCGCCAGGCCGCGCGCCAGACGCCCTCGGAGCGCGGTGCGGCGCTGTCCGTGGTCGCGCTGATCGGCGGCAGGACGGCACTCATGCGATCGAGTTCATTTGAGCACCACGCGCGGGTCGACCAGTTTGTAGAGGATGTCGACGCTCAGGTTGATGACCATCGTGATCATCGCCAGATAGACCGTGATCGCCTGGATCACCGGATAGTCGCTGCGGTTGACGGCCAGGATCACCTCGCGGCCGAGGCCGGGGATCGAGAAGAACACCTCGATCAGGAACGAGCCGACGAAGATGCCGGGCAGCGACAGGCCGATGTTGGTGAGGATCGGGATCATGGCGTTGCGCAGCACGTGCTTGAAGAGCACGACCTTCTCCGTCATGCCCTTGGCGCGCGCGGTGCGCACGTAGTCGTGGCCGAGCTCGTCGAGAAAGAAGGTGCGGTAAAGCCGGGTCTGCGGCGCGATGCCGACCATCAGCACCAGCATCACCGGCAGCGGCACGTAGGTGACCAGGTTCTTCAGCACCGAGTCGCTCCAGCCCTGCACCGGAAACCAGCCGAGCTGGAAGCCGAACAGGTACTGGCCGACGATGATGTAGACGAGGAACGAGACCGAGAGCGCGACCGTGCTGATGACCATGATGGCGCGGTCGCTGATCGAGCCGCGCCGGTAGGCGACCCACATCGCGATCGGCAGCGCGAGCACGGTGTCGAGGACCAGGATCGGCGTCATCACCGTCAGCGTCGCCGGGAGGCGCGTAGCGAAGATGTGGCTGACCGACTCGTTGGTGGCGAAGCTGCGCCCCCAGTCGAAGTTGACGATGCTCTTCACGTTGATCCAGAGCTGCACGTACCAGGGACTGTTCAGGCCAAGCTGGTCGCGGATCGCCTGCACCTGCTGGGGGGTGGCGTTCAGCCCGGCAAGGATCTCGGCCGGGTCGCCGCCGAAGAACTTGAAGAGCAGGAAAACGAGGAGGACGACGCCCAGCAGAGTGGGGATCATCTGCCACAGGCGCCGGATGAGATAGGCGGCCATCAGGTAAGTGGGTCGGTCGTGGGGACGGCGGCTGCTGTCTCGGCGGGATCGAAGTCTAGCGCCTAGACTTCGCCCTCGACCCCAGGGTTTCGAGAGGACACGCGGACGATGAAGCGCCGGCAATTGACGCAAACGATGGCCGCCGCCTGGGCGACCGGCGTGCTGCCGAGCCTGGCTGCGCAGGCGGCGGCCGATGCATCTGCCGCGCCGGGGGAAAAGGTGCTGCGCTACGCTTTCCAGGTTGCCGAGACCGGCTTCGATCCGGTACAGATCAGTGACATCTATTCGCGCATCGTCACGGCGCACATCTTCGATGCGCTGCTCACCTACGACTACCTGGCCCGACCGTTCAAGCTCAGGCCGCTGGCGGCGACGGCGATGCCCGAGGTGTCGGAGGACTTCCGTACCTTCACTTTTCGCGTCCAGCCGGGCATCTTCTTCTTCGACGACCCGGTCTTCGAGGGCAAGCGGCGCGAGCTCGTGGCCGAGGACTTCGTCTACGGCATGAAGCGCGTCTACGACCCGAAGCTGAAGAGCCCGGGCCAGTCGATCCTCGAAAACGAGGGGATCATCGGCCTGCAGGATCTCTACGACGAAGCGGTGCGGACGAAGAAGCCCTTCGACTACGACCGCAAGGTCGAGGGCCTGCAGGTGCTCGACCGCTACACCCTGCGCGTTCGCCTGCGCGAATCGCGGCCGCGCCACCTCTACAGCTGGGCGGCGCGCGACGTCTTCTGCGCGGTGGCGCGAGAAGTCGTCGAGGCCTATGGCGACCGGATCATGGACCACCCGGTCGGCACCGGGCCGTTCCAGCTCGCCGAGTGGCGGCGGAGCTCGCGCATCGTGCTCACGCGCAACCCCGGCTATCGCGAGGACCTCTACGACGCCGAGCCCAATGCCGACGACGCCGAAGGCCAGGCGCTGCTGCAGCACTTCAAGGGCCGCCGGCTGCCGATGGTCGACCGTATCGAGATCGCCATCGTCGAGCAGTCGCAGCCGCGCTGGCTGTCGTTCATCAACGGCGAGCAGGATCTGCTCGAGCGCGTGCCCACCGAATTCATCGACCAGGCCGTCCCCGGCGGCAAGGTTGCACCCAACCTCGCCAAGCGCGGCATCAAGGCCTATCGCGTCGCCAGCGCCGACGTGACGCTGATGGTCTTCAACATGGAAGATCCGCTGGTCGGCGGCTACACGCCGGAAAAAGTCGCGCTGCGCCGGGCCATGGTGCTGGGCAACGACGTCGACCGCGAGATCCGCATCGCCTGGCGCGGCCAGGCCATTCCGGCGCAGACCATCGTGCCGCCGCTGACCGAGGGCTATCGCGCCGATGTCCGCACGGAGATGGGCACCTACGACCTGGCGCGTGCCCGCGCCTTGCTCGACATGTACGGCTACGTCGATCGCGACGGCGACGGCTGGCGCGAGCTGCCCGACGGCAAGCCGCTCGTCTTGGAGCTGTCGACGCAGTCCGACCAGCTCTCGCGCTCGCGCGACGAGCTGTGGAAGAAGAGCATGGACGCGCTCGGACTGCGCATGGTGCTGAAGACGGCTCAGTGGCCGGAGAACCTGAAGTCGGTGCGCTCGGGCAGATTCATGCTCTGGCGCGTCGGCTCGTCGGCGGCGACGCCGGACGGCCATAGCTCTCTCGAGCGCGCCTATGGCGGCTCGATCGGCAAGGGCAACCTGGCGCGCTTCAAGCTCGCCGAGTTCGACAAGCTCTACGATCGGATGAAGATGCTGCCGAGCGGTGCCGAGCGGCAGACCCTGTTCGATCGGGAGGCGCAGATCATGACGGCCTATGTACCCTACCGGACTGCCGTGCATCGCATCCTTACCGACATGAGCTACCCCTGGGTTGTCGGCTACCGGCGGCCGCCGTTCTGGCTCGACTGGTGGCAGTACGTGGATATCGACATGAGCTTGCAGAAGAAGGCGGTGCCGTGAGGCGGCGCGAGGCGATCGTCGCGGCGCCGCTGCTGCTCGGCGCCGGTCTTGCCGCCGCCGAAGAGCGCGCGTCGGCGGCCGGCTCGCCCGGCACGGCGAAGGTCCTTCACTACGCCTTCCTCGCCGCCGAGACCGGCTTCGATCCGAGCAGGATCAACGACCTGTACTCGCGCGTCGTCACCGGCCACATGTTCGAGGCGCCTTACCGCTTCGACTACCTGGCCCGACCGGTCAAGGTGGTGCCGCATACGGCGGCCGCCATGCCGGAGATCGCCGACGAATTTCGCACCTGGACGATTCGCATCCAGCCGGGCATCTACTTTGTCGACGACCTGGCGTTCAAGGGCAAGCCGCGCGAGCTTGTCGCGGCCGACTACGTCTATTCCTGGAAGCGCTTTTTCGACCCGGCCAACCCGAGTCCGACCTATTCGAATTTCAACGAGGAAGGCGCGCTCGGCGTCAACGCCTTGCGCGAAGAGGCGATCAAGACCAAGCGGCCCTTCGACTACGACCGCGAGGTCGAAGGCGTCCGCGCGCTCGACCGCTACACCCTGCAGTTCAAGCTCGGCAGCCCGCGGCCGCGGTTCCTCTACACCGTTGTCGACAGCGGTCTGTTCGGCGCAGTGGCGCGCGAAGTGGTCGAGTTCTACCCCGACGCGATCGCCGAGCATCCTGTCGGCACCGGCGCCTTTCGCCTCACCGAGTGGCGGCGCAGCTCGCGCCTGGTGCTCGAGCGCAACCCGAACTACCGCGAGCTGCGCTACGACGGCGAACCGGCCGCCGACGACGCCGAGGGCCAGGCCTTGCTGCGCCAGTTCAAGGGCCGGCGCCTGCCGATGATCGATCGGGTCGAGATCTCGATCATCGAAGAGAGCCAGCCGCGCTGGCTCTCTTTCCTGAACGGCCAGTTCGATCTCCTGTCGGTTCCGCTCGAGTTCGCCAACCAGGCCGTTCCCGGCGGTCGCCTCGCGCCCTACCTCGCCAAGCGTGGCGTGCGCATGGACCGCTACGCCAACCCGGACCGGACCTACTACTACTTCAACATGGAAGACCCGATCGTCGGCGGCATGACGCCCGACAAGGTCGCCTTGCGCCGCGCCATCAGCCTGGGCACCGACGTCGGCCAGGAGATTCGCGGCGTTCGTCGCGGCCAGGCGATCGCCGCGCAATCGGTCATCGCTCCGGGCGGTTTCGGCTACGACCCGAACTATCGCAGCGAGAACAGCGAGTACGACGTGGCGCGCGCCAAGGCCTTGCTCGACATGTACGGCTACGTCGATCGCGACGGCGACGGCTGGCGCGAATTGCCCGACGGCCGTCCGCTGGTCATCGAGTACGCGAGCACGCCCGACGCGCTCTTGCGCCAGTTCGACGAGCTGTGGAAGAAGAACATGGATGCGATCGGCATTCGCATCCGCATCAAGCTGGCCCAGTGGCCGGAGCAGCTCAAGGCGGCCCGTGCCGGGCAACTCATGGTCTGGCAGCTCGGCGGCACCAACGCGACGCCCGATGTGCAGGACACCCTGCAAAACCTCTACGGCCCGGCGGCCGGCGGCCAGAACCTGTCGCGCTTCAAGGACGGCCGCTTCGACGAGCTCTATCGCCGCTTGCAAAGCCTGCCCGACGGCCCGGAGCGGCTGGCCGTGCTGCAAGAGGCGCTCAAGATCCTCACCGCCTACATGCCCCAGAAGTACAACGTGCACCGCATCGTCACCTACCTCATGCAGCCGTGGCTGCTCGGCTATCGCGCGCCGTTCTACGGCAACCAGTTCTGGCAATACGTCGACATCGACGAAAGCAAGCGGCCGGTGCGCAAGTAGCGGGTCCGGGCACTCGCCGCAACATGCCTCTGCCCGAGCCGCACATCCTGACGGGCGCAGCGACGCGACCATCAATCGGCACGGGCATCCGCATGGGCACGGCCGAGCTGTACCGCGCCGTCGAGGCTTTGCCCGAGGTGCTCGATTCGCTCGTCGTCGACCTCGAATACCTGGGCCGCGAAAGCTACATGCCGCTCTTCGTCGTGCTGCGCGAGGGCCTCGTCCTCGACGACGCGCTGACGCAGCGCATGAAGTCCGGCATCCGCGAGGCCTCTCAGCGCGTCACGTGCCGAACGAGATCTTCCAGGTCGCCGCAATCCCGCGCACGCTGTCCGGCAAGAAGATGGAGCTCCTGATGTGGGAACGCCGGCCGATCAGGTCTTCAAGGCCGGCGCGATGGCCAGTGCCGTGAGCATCGACTGGTTTGTCGCCTTCGCGCAGCGGCGCGGCACGGCTTCCGGGTGAACCCCGGCCGCGCTACAGAGGCAGCTCGGTGAAGTAGCGGCCGCCGTGAAAGATGAGGGGCTGCGCGCCTTCGCGGCGCGTGCAGCGCTCGACCTCGCCGACGAAGATGACGTGGTCGCCTTCTTCATAGCGGCTGCGGTTGAAGCACTCGAAGACGGCAGCGGCGCCCTCGAGCAGCGGCACGCCGCTCGCCCCGGCGCGAAAGGCGACGCCGTCGAAGCGATCGACCTCCTTGCTCGCGAAGCGCTGCGCCAATGCGTGCTGGCCGGCGGCGAGGATGTTGATCGCGTAGTGCGAGCCGCGCTCGAAGGCCGGCATCGAGCCGGCCTGCCGCGACAGGCTCCAGAGCACGAGCGGCGGCTCGATCGAGACCGAGTTGAAGGAGTTCGCGGTCAGGCCGATCGGCGCGCCCGATGCGTCGAGCGCGGTGACGATGGTGACGCCGGTCGCGAACATGGCGAGGGCGGCGCGAAAGTCGTCGGAGCCGAACGCGGGGGCGGCGGCGCGGGTCGGCGGAGACATGCGCCATTGTCGGACCTCGCTCCCTCTCCCGCTTGCGCGAGCGGGCCGGGGTGAGGGCGCGCAGGGCATGGCATGCGCCTCCCTAGAATGCCCCGCATGACCCCTACGCCCGTCCGCGGCGCAGCAAACCGCGCGCGCCTCGACCGGGCCGCCCGACTCGGCGCGGTCACCGTGCTCGGCTTCGCGTCCGGCCTGCCGCTGGCGCTCACCGGGCAGGCGATGCAGGCCTGGCTCGGCGCCGACGGCATCGACATCGCGACGATCGGTTTCCTCAGCCTGGTCGGCCTCCCCTACACCTTCAAGTTTCTGTGGGCGCCGCTGATGGACCGCTTCGAGCCGCCCTGGCTCGGCCGGCGCCGCGGCTGGCTGGTGCTGACGCAGCTGGCGCTGGCCGGCGCCCTGTTCTGGATCGCCGAGACGCCGCCGGCCTCGGCGCTCGGCGCCTTCGCCCTCCTCGCCGGGCTGGTGGCGTGGCTCTCGGCATCGCAGGACATCGTCGTCGACGCCTACCGCACGGATCTGCTGCCCGCCGCCGAGCGCGGCCTCGGCTCATCGCTCACCGTGCTCGGCTATCGGCTGGCGATGATCCTCTCCGGCGGCATCGCCTTCATCTGGGTCGACCCGCGCCAGGGCGGCGGCTGGAGCTGGCCCGAGGTCTACCGCGTCATGGCGCTCTTCATGATCGGTGCCGGCGTGTTCTCGGCGCTGCTCGTGCCGCGCCTCGTCGACGCGCTGCGGCCGGCGAGCGTGGCGCGCCACGACGTGCTCGGCTTTCTCGCCGTCGCGGCGGCGGTCGCCGTCGGCTTCGTCGTCACCCGCTATGCCTTCTCGCCGCTGGCGCGCGAATGGGTCGCGCCCTGGCTCGCGACGAGCAGCATCGCGCCGACGTTGCAACAGCGCTGGGCCGATCTGGTCGCTTTGTTCGCGGGCATGGCCTTCACGCTGCCGCTGGTCGCGTGGGCGGCGCGTCGGGCGCGCTTCGAGACTCTGCTCGGCGGGCTGAGAAGCTATTTCGCGCAGCCCGGCGCCGCGCCCTTTCTGGCCTTCATCGTTCTCTACAAGCTGCCCGATGCCTTTGCCGGCGCGCTGCTCACGCCCTTTCTCTTGCAGGCGATGCGATACAGCACGGCCGAGGTCGGCGTCGTCAACAAGGTGATCGGCCTGTGGCTGACGATCATCGGCGCCCTCATCGCCGGCGTGCTCATGATCCGGCTCGGCCTCTGGCGCTCGCTGATGCTGTTCGGCGTGCTGCAGATGCTCGGCAACCTTGGCTTCTGGTGGCTCGCCGTGCACGGTCGCGGCGCGCTGCCGGGGCTGACGATCCCGCCCTTCGACTGGGGCTTCGTCAAGCTTGCCGAAGCGACTCCGGTCGACGGCGGCTTGCTCATGGCGATCGCCAGCGAGAACATCACCAGCGGCATGGGCACCGCGGCCTTCGTCGCCTTTCTCATGAGCCTGTGCAACCGCCGCTTCAGCGCCACCCAGTTCGCCCTGCTCAGCGCCTTCGCCTCGGTCGGCCGGGTCTGGGTCGGGCCGCTCGCCGGCGTGCTGGCGCAATCGATCGGCTGGCCGGCCTTCTTCATCGCCTCGACCATCGTCGCGCTGCCGGCGCTGGCCCTGCTCGTCGTGTTGCGCAAGTCGATCGTCCTGCTCGAAGCCGATCCCGCGGCTCTCGTCAGCCATGCCTGAGGCTAGCGCCTTGCCGGTGGCGTCGTCGTGTTGCGCCTGCGCGTCGGGCGCGCTGCGCCGTCGCTCGTTCGTCGGCCTGCTCGGCGGCACTGCGCTCGCCGCTGCCTGGCCGGACGCCGGCGCGCGCGAGGGCGTCGAGGTCGGTCCGCCTTCGGTGCTGACGAAGCTCGTCAGCGAGCAGCAGGTCGAGCAGGCGGCGGTGCGTCAATACAGCGCGATGCTCGGCCAGTACGGGCAACGGCGGGGCGTCGCGCCGGACAGCCATCCACAAGTGCAGCGGCTGCGCTACATCGCGCAACGCATCATTCCGCACACCTACGAGTGGAACCCGCGCGCGCGCCAGTGGCGATGGGAGGTCAACCTGATCGGCAGCAGGCAGATCAATGCCTTCTGCATGCCAGGCGGCAAGATCGCCTTCTACTACGGCATCCTCGACCAGCTCGAGCTCGGCGACGACGAGGTGGCGATGATCATGGGCCACGAGATGACGCACGCCCTGCGCGAGCACGCGCGCGAGCAGATGGGCAAGAACATGGCGACGCGTGGCGCGATCGAGCTCGGCTCGGCGATCCTCGGGCTCGGCAACGGCGGAAGGCTGCTCGCCGACATGGGCGGTCAGCTGCTGACGCTGCGCTTCGGCCGCGCCGACGAGACCGAGGCCGACCTGGTCGGCCTGGAGCTGGCGGCTCGCGCCGGTTACGAGCCGCAGGCGGCCGTCACCCTCTGGCAGAAGATGGCGGCGGCCAGCAAGCGCTCGCAGGTCGAGCTGCTCAGCACCCATCCTTCGGGGCCGACCCGCATCAGCGACCTCGAGCGCAACTTGCCGAAGGTGACGGGACTCTATGCGCAGGCCGAGAGGCCCGAGCGCCGCTTCGGACCGCCGCTGCCGGCGGCGCCGCGCTGAGGGCTGCTCAGGCGGCGAGCGCGCGCAGCAGCCAGCGCTCGAGGTCGCGGATCTCCTCGGCGCAGACCGAATGCGGCATCGGGTACTCGTGCCACTCGACCTCGTGTCCCATCGCCACCAGCACGTCGCGCGACTGGCGGGCGCGGGCGATCGGAATGACCGGGTCGACGGTGCCGTGGGCGAGGAAGATCGGCAGGTCGCGGTTGGCGGCATGGCGCTCGGCCTCGGCCTTGGCCGCCAGGGGCAGGTAGCCGGACAAGCCGACCAGGCCGGCGAGCCGCTCGTCGTGACGCAGGCCCGTCATGAGCGTCATCGCACAGCCCTGGCTGAAGCCGGCCAGGACGATGCGGTTCGCCTGCACGGCCCGAGTCTTCTCCTTCGCGATCAGCGCCTCGACGAGCGCCTGAGATTCGCGCAGGCCCGTTTCGTCTTCGCGGCGCTCCCGCGCGTCGAGGGCGTAGATGTCGTACCAGGCGCGCATCACGTAGCCGCCGTTCAGCGTCACCGGCCGCGTCGGCGCATGCGGAAAGACGAAGCGCACCGGGCCGACGC
>JANXWR010000371.1 GCA_025351025.1 Burkholderiales bacterium
GCATGACCTTGCCGATCGCCCGCGACCTGGCCCGCAACGGCATCCGCAACATGACGATCGCGCCGGGCATCTTCGGCACGCCGATGATGTTCTCGATGCCAGCCGAGCTGCAGCAGGCGCTCGCGGCAAGCGTGCCCTTCCCGAGCCGGCTAGGCACGCCCGAGGACTACGCCAAGCTCGTGCACCAGATCGTCACCAATGAGATGCTCAACGGCGAAGTGATTCGACTCGACGGTGCGATCCGATTACCTCCGAGATAGAGCCCGGCACGCCGGGCTCTATCTCGGCTGCGCGTCGACAGGATTGCTCTCTCCCCGTTTCGCTCCCCTCCCTCGGAGAGGGAGGGGCCGGCCTCTTCAGGGCCGCTCTTTCCTCAGGAGCTTCGCCGGGCGTACAACGCCCATAAGCGGGCAAGGTCGGCGGTACCGTCCGTGCCCTGCACGGTCTTGAACGTGGCGAATGCCTTTGCCTTGTCGCCGGCGACGAGCTGGGCGATGCCGAGGTGCAGCTTGGCGTCTTCGGGACGCTTCAGGCTGTCCCTGGCGATGCCTTGCTGGATCAGGTCGACGCCTTTGGCAGCCTGGCCGCTGTAGACGTTGTTCATGCCGACGGCGACGAGCGCATCGCCCGTCTTCGCTGTGGTGGCCGCCGTCTCGTCGGCAGCGCGCGAGGCCGTGTCTTCGGCGAGACGCTTGACGACCAGATCGCGCAGACGCTTGTGCCGCTCGGCCTCCGGGCCCGCACCGAGCACGCCCGCCGCGAATCCTTTGTCCACGACCTGCTTGCTCTCGGTCGGCAGGTCGGCCTGCAGCGCGAGCTGCGCCATCTCCATGAAATCGGCCGGCGCCGTCATGCTGCCGGTAGCCAGTGAAAGACGGTAGGCATCGAGCGAAAGGCGGTCGGAGAAGGTCGACTTGCGCTGCATCCGGCTCATCAGGTCGACCCAGTACTCCTTCCTCGGGTAGTAGGTAACGAGCTTTTCCATCGCGTAGACATAGGCGTTGTTGTCGCCTTGTCGGGTCGCGGCGTTGAGCAGCAGCTTCAGGCGGTCTTCGGCCGGCGCCGAGCCGCTGCGCTCGGCCCCCTGGACCTCGGCCATCAGCTCTTTCGCGGCACCGGAGAAATCGCCGCTCAAGTACTGGCTCTGGATCAGCATGGTGCGGATCGCCGGGCTCGTGCCGCCTTCGCGGAAATAGCGCTGACTCCATTGCATCGACTTGGCGTACTGCTGGGAGCGGTAGTAGCCGACGGCGATCGATTCGACCATGCGCAACTTGTCCGGACCGGACATGCGCCCGCTGACCGCATCGAGAGAGCGCGCCGCCGTCTCCATGTCGCCGGCGCCAGCCGCCGCAGACATGCGCATGCGCTCGACCAGGTAGCTTTCATTGCCGTTGCGTGGCCCCGCAGCCTCGGCTTCGCGGACCTTGCCCAATGCCTCCTTGAAGCGCTGAGCCTTGATCATCTCCTGCGCCGCCTGCAGCGGCTTGCCGATCTCAGGCCGCACCGACTCCTGCGCCCCGGCCGGTCCGGCCACGGCCAGCATCGCGACGAGCAGCGCCGCAGACGCCGCGCGCAGAACTAGCCGGCTACTTGACGAACTGTTCATTGCCGACCATTCCGATCTTGGTCACGCCCAGGCGCTGCGCCGACGCGAGCACCGCGGCGACCGACTTGTATTCGACCAGCTTGTTCGGCCGGATGTGCACCTCGGGCTGATCGGCCTGCGCCGCCGCCTGCGAGAGGCGCGACTCGAGGACGCCGCGATTGACCATCGCCTCGCCGTTCCACAGCACCGTGCCGTCGAAGTCGATGTCGATCGTCACGACCACCGGCTCCTTGAGCGGCGGCGGCGGCTTGCCGACCGGCATGTTGAGGTTGACCGAGTGGAGCTGCACGGGGATCGTGATGATGAGCATTATGATCAGCACCAGCATCACGTCGATCAGCGGCGTGGTGTTGATGTCCATCATCACCTCGGGTTCACCGCCGCTGTTGGAGCCTACGTTCATTGCCATGGTGAGCCTCGTTCAGCCTTTGGCCGGCGGTTCGGTGATGAAGCTCACCTTCTGGATCGAGGCGCGCGTCGCCTGGTAGAGCACGCGGCCGATCGACTCGTAGCGCGCCCTCTCGTCGCCCCGGATGTGCACCTCCGGCTGCGGCGTCATCACCGCAACCTTGGACAAGCGCTGGAACAGCGCATCGGTGTCGGGAACGAGCGTCTGGTTCCAGAAGATGTCGCCGTCCTTGTTGACCGAGATCTCGATGTTTTCCGGCTTGGTCTGTCGGGCGATGTTGGTTTCCTTCGGCAGGCTGACGGCGACCGTATGCGTGACGACCGGAATGGTGATCAGGAAGATGATGAGCAGCACCAGCATCACGTCGACGAGCGGCGTAGTGTTGATCGTGGAGACGACTTCGTCTTCGTCGCTGCTCGAACCGACGTTCATGGCCATGGCGGGCTCCCGTGCCGGTGGGTGATCAGCGCGCGGCCGTCGAGCCCATGCGCGCGCCCATCAGCACGCCATGCAGGTCGGCGCCGAAGCGGCGCACCGCCTCCATCGTCACCTTGTTGCGGCGAACCAGCCAGTTGTAGCCGAGCACCGCGGGCACGGCGACGAACAGGCCGAAGGCGGTCATGATCAGCGCCTCGCCGACCGGTCCGGC
>JANXWR010000286.1 GCA_025351025.1 Burkholderiales bacterium
GTGCAGATCCCTCGCCACCAGCGTGCAGCTCCCGCTGCACTACCGCTGCTCACCGGGCAGCGTGGCACGCCCGGCGTGCGGCTGGCGGCGGCTCGGAGCCGGGCCCGTGGAGGACCGGAGAAGAGCGAGGGCAAGATAAAAGGGCTGGCACGCCGAGGCCTGCCAAGCGAGTCTGCACGTTGGTTTGGCGCGGCACGGCACTTTTTGGTGCTCGTGCCGCGCAGGAGCTCGAGACTGCGCCGGCGCTGGGTTTGCCGCGTACCGTGTTCGATGTGCTGCGACAGGTTGCGCCCGACTACCCGTTCGCGGCCGTGTGTGTTGAAGCGGACCACCCGCGTCAAACCGGGACGGCCCAGGCCAGCAATTCGTACGTCCCTGCGCCACGTTTCGCTGCCTCCGTTTCTTCCTAATCGAGGGCCGTCGCATCCTCGTTCCGTGTCGCTTCGGAGCTGTGGAAAGTGAAGACCCTCGACCTCAAGGAAGCAGCCCCGTTCCTGCGCTGCCATCCCCAGGAACTGCGCGCGCGCGCCAAGGTCGGCAAGATCCCCGGCGCCAAGATCGGCCGTGCCTGGGTCTTCCTCGAGGACGACCTGGCCGCGCACATCCGCTCGCGCTATGCTCTTCACCGGCAAGCGTTGCAAGTGACACTGAGAAAGGAATCGGAATGTCACTACGCAAACGCGGCGGTATCTGGTGGATCGACCTCATCGCTCCCAACGGGGAGCGAGTACGCCGAACTTCTGGGACTGCCAAAAAGGCCCTCGCGCAAGAATTTCATGATCGGATCAAGTCCGAACTGTGGCGGATCGTCAAGCTTGGCGAAAAGCCCCGGCGGACCTGGAACGAGGCGGCGGTGAAATGGCTGAAAGAGCAGTCGCACAAGGCGACCGCCAAAGAGGACAGAGCCAAGCTGAGGTGGCTCGATGAGCACCTCGGCGGCAAAGAGCTTAACGCCATCAACCGCGCCTTGATCGACCGGATCACGGACGCCAAGCTTGCGGGAGGGTGCAGGAACGCGACGGTCAATCGCGTGCTGGCATTGCTGCGGGCCATCCTGCGCAAATGCGTCAACGACTGGGAATGGCTGGACAAGGCGCCTGCAGTTCGCATGCTGCGGGAGCCGAGCCGGCGCATCCGGTACCCGACGCGGCAGGAGGCGATGCGGCTGCTGGCCGAGTTGCCGGAGCACTTGGCGGATATGGCGGCGTTCTCGCTCGCGACCGGGTTGCGGGCGGCGAACGTCACCGGTTTGATGTGGTCGCAAGTGGACCTGGAACGGCGGCTGGCGTGGATCCATCCGGATCAGGCGAAGGCGCGAAAGGCGATACCGGTTCCTCTCAATGCGGAGGCGGTGGCGGCGGTCGCGAAGCAGCTTGGGAAACACGCCACGCATGTGTTCAGCTATCGGGGAAGTCGGATCACTCAGGTCAGCACGGGGGCCTGGTATTCGGCGCTGAAGCGGGCGGGCATCGAAGACTTTCGGTGGCACGACCTTCGGCACACCTGGGCCAGCTGGCACGTGCAAGGCGGCACGCCCTTGTTCGTCTTGCAGGAAATGGGGGGCTGGGCGAGTGCGGAGATGGTGAGGCGCTACGCTCATCTTGCCGCTGCTCACCTGGCGCCCTATGCAGAGCGCCTTGGCGGGCCGTGTGAGAAGGAGTTGGCCATTCATGACACAAATCCGTCACAGGCCTGAAAAGGACAAGGGGCTAGCTTGCGCTAACCCCTTGATTTTACTGGTGGGCCCTGAGTGACTCGAACACTCGACCTACGGATTAAGAGTCCGCTGCTCTACCAACTGAGCTAAGAGCCCGAAACTGATGCCGCGTCTCGGTGGGTTTTGGTGTGGGTTGTGCGGGGCTCGAACCCACGACCTACGGATTAAAAGTCCGCTGCTCTACCAACTGAGCTAACAACCCGCCGAGCCCATGATTATAGGGTGGCGGAGATGCTCGTCCGGTGGATTGCAAGCGCCGCGAATTCTAGCGCACGGGTCGCAGCCACCATGCCGAAGGTCGCGGTCACGCCCACGCTCGAGCCGTAGCCGTGGCAGTTGAGCGTGCCGTCCACCTCGCACGAAGCGGCGTCGGCCGAAGGCATCTCGACCGGCTCGCGCGAGAACACGCAGGCGATGCCGATGTCGCCGACGCGTGGCGCGTCGCGAAACTTGCGCAACCGCTGGCGCAAGGCCGCCAGCACCGGATCGTGCGTGACCCTGGCCAGGTCGCCGACCTCGACACGCTCGGCAGCGCGCTTGCCGCCGGCCGCACCGACGGTGACGAGCGGCGTCCGCGTCGCCAGCGCCCAGCCTGCGATCGCCGCCTTGGCGCGCACCTGGTCGCAGGCGTCGATGACGACGTCGACCGGCGCGGGCAAGAGGCCGGGCCAGTTCGTCTCGTCGACGAACTCCTCGACGGCATGGATCGCGCAGCCCGGATGGATGTCGGCGATGCGCCTGCGCAAGGCCTCGACCTTGGCCATGCCGAGCGTGCTGCCGAGCGCCTGCACCTGGCGGTTGATGTTCGATTCGGCGACCTGGTCGAGATCGATCAGGGTCAGCGCCGCGACACCGCTGCGCGCCAGCGCCTCGGCTGCCCACGAGCCGACGCCACCCACGCCGACGACGGCGATGCGCGCTGCACGGATCCGCGCATAGGCCGCATCGCCGTACAGCCGGCGCAGTCCGCCGAAGCGGCGTTCGAGATCGGCGTCGTCTTCGGTGTCGGCCAGAACCGCTGTCATCCTGAGCAGAGCGAACGATCTCGGCCGACGACGAGATCCTTCACTTCGTTCAGGATGACAGGGGTAGAGTCGCCGCTCATTTCAGCGACAGCAGGCGTTCCCTGCCGGCCTGCGCCGCCTCCGACTTGGGATAGGTCTTGACGAGCTCGTCGATCGTCTTGCGCGCGCCCTTCACGTCCTTCAGCTCGGCCTGGCAGTTGGCGATGGCGAGCAGCGCCTCGGGGGCGCGCGGGCTTTGCGGCGAGGCCGAGACGAGGCTGCGGAACGAGGCGATCGCGTCCTTGTACTCGCGCCGGCCGTACTGCGCATTGCCCATCCAGAACAGCGCCGAGTCGCGGTAGCCGGTGCCCGGGAAGCGCTTCAGCAGTGCGCTGAAACCGTTCGACGCTCGGTCGAACTGGCCGGTGCGAAAGCCGCCGAGGGCGTCGTCGTAGAGGCGCTTTTCCTCCGGGTCGACCATGATCTCCTGGTCGTCGACGGTCACCTTCTGCGGCTCGATCTTGCGGATGCGATCGTCGACGCCTTGCTGGATGTCGGACTGCTTTCTCTGCAGCTCGGCGACGCTGCGCGCCAGCTCTTCCATCTGGCCGCGCATCTTCGCGTTGTCGGCGCGCTGCAGCTCGATCTGGCTGTTCAGGTCGAGCAGGCTGCGCTTCAACTGCGCAAGCTGGTCCGACATCGTCGCCATCTGCTCGGCCTGGCGCGCCCGCGCCTGCTCGTTGCTCTGCTCGAGCTTCTGGCGCAGGTCGAGGATGGCGCGCCGCGCCTCGTCGTCGTCGAAGATGCCGGCGCGGGCCGGCGCTGCGATGCCGAGGGCCAGCGTCGCCGCCAGCAGCGCCGCCGCGCCCGCGCCCTTGCCGAGGCTCGCCCTCACTGGCTCGCCATCAGCTCGGCGCGGCGGTTCTTCGCCCACGCTTCCTCGTTCTCGCCCTGCACCGCCGGACGCTCCTTGCCGAAGCTGGTCGCTTCGAGCTGCGCGGGCTGGGCGCCGAGCAGCGTCAGCGACTTGACGACCGCCTCGGCGCGGCGCTGGCCGAGCGCCAGGTTGTATTCGCTGCTGCCGCGATCGTCGGTGTGGCCCTGCACGGCCATGTGCCGCTTCGGGTTCGACACGAGCACCTTGGCATTGGCCTCGACGACCGGGCGGAACTCGTCCTTGACGATGTAGCTGTCGTAGTCGAAGTAGACGATGCGCGGCAGGTTCGACATCGCCGCCAGGTCGCCGGCGGTGGCATCGACCGGCGCAACCCGCGTCTGCGAGCTTGCCGCGGAATCACGCGCCGCGTTCTGGTTGCCCGGCACGACGCCGGTGCGAGACTCGACCGGTGCGGCGTCGTCGAGCTTGACGCTCGAGCACGCCGCGAGCGAGGCCGCGGCCAGCAGGGTCAGAAGAGTTCGGTGGGTGGTTCTCATGGAAGGTTTCCTTTGCTCAGTGAAATGCGCGTCTCCAAAGAGGAGCTCGCGGCTATCGCCCGTAAGGGCCCCATACCGGCTCGCGCAGATCGGCCGTCGTCGACGGCAGGCGAGCCTTGATCTTGCCATCGAGAGTGGTCGTCATCAACACGCTGCGGCCTTGCATTCGAGTGGCGTAGACGAGCAGCCGGCCATTCGGCGCGAAGCTGGGGTGCTCATCGTCGGCCGTATCGGTGAGTGGCACCGGCTGCGCACCGGGCGACGACAGGTCGAGCGTCACGAGGCGAAAGGCATTGCCGCCGCGCGTCACGTAGGCGAGCGTTCGGCCGTCAGGGCTCACGGTGGCACTGATGTTGTACCCGCCCGAGAAGGTGACGCGCTCGGCGCTGCCGCCGCTGGCTGGCATGCGATAGATCTGCGGGCCGCCGCCGCGGTCGCTGGTGAAGTAGACGAAGCGGCCGTCGGCCGAGAACCTCGCCTCGGTATCGATTGCCTGGCTGGTCGTGATGCGGCGCGGGTTCTCGCCGTTCTTGCCGATCAGGAAGAGCTGCGAGCCGCCCTCGCGCGAGAGCGTGACCGCCAGCGACTGGCCGTCGGGCGACCAGGCCGGCGCGCTGTTCGAGCCGCGAAAGTCGGCGATGGCGCGGCGATCGCCGGTGGCCACGTTGTGCACGTAGACCACCGCCTTCTGCTTCTCGAACGACACGTAGGCCAGCTCCTTGCCGTTCGGCGACCAGGACGGCGAGATGATGGGCTGGGTGCTGTTCAGCGCGATCTGGTCGTTGACGCCGTCGGCATCGGCGACGCGCAGAGTGTGCCTGGTACCGGCCCGCGTGACGTATGCGATGCGCGTCGAGAACACGCCTTTTTCGCCGGTCAGCTTCTCATAGATGAAGTCGGCGATGCGGTGCGACTCGAGGCGCACCTCGCTCGCATCGACGGCGTGGCTCTGGCCGCCGATGTCGCTGCCCTTGACCACGTCCCAGAGCTTGAAGCGGATGTCGAAGCGGCCATCGGCGAGGCGGCCGACCGAGCCGGCGGCAAGCGCGTCGGCGGAGCGGCCCCGCCATTCTCCGAACTGCGGCAGGCTGGTCTCGTCGAGGGTGGCCGAGTTGTCGACGCCGCGAAAGGCGCCGCTGCGCTCGAGGTCGGCGCGGATGATGGCCGACGGCGACTGGCCGCTCTTGTCCTCGTCGCGAAAGCGGGCGATGGCGATCGGCAGCTGCGTCGCCCCGACGCCCGAAATCTCGACCTTGAACTGGGCCCGCGCCGGGGCGACGATGAAAGCGGCCGTGGCTGCGCAGAAAACGCGTCTTTTTAGGGGCATGAGGGGGCCTGACCCGCAATCGGGCGGTTGGTTCACTGCGATGTAACGCCGCGGGTCACCGCTTCGTTGGCAATTGGCGTGCGAGCTCGGCGATTTTCAGGTAACGCCAGAAGCTTCCTTCGGCGACGTAGACGGCCAGGGCCAGGCCCGCCGCGCCGTCGAGAAAGCCGAACCTGAGGACGTAGCCGCGCAGAAAGGCCCAGGCCGCGTGGCCGATCGCCGCAGCCAGGCCGCCGCGCTGGCCCCGCGCGGCACGCTCGGCAGCGCTCTCGCTGCTGTAGCGATTCATTTTGGCGATCGCGTCGTCCAGCGTCGGCATCGTCTCGTGCAGCAGCTCGCCGTCGAGGCGCGCGATCGGTCCTTCGGCGATCACGCGCTCATGCACCCGGTCGGCTGAAAAGCGTGCCTGGTCGCGCCGGAACAGGCGCAGCACGCGGTCGGGGTACCAGTCGCCGTGATGGATCCAGTACCCGTCGAAGCGCGACAGGCGCGAGAGCTCGTAGGCGGCCGGACCGCCCTCGCCCGCCGCCATGGCGCGCTGAATGCTCACCGCAAGCTCGGGCGTGACCCGCTCGTCGGCGTCGATCGCCAGCACCCAGCGTCCGGTGGCGCGGTCGAGGGCACGCTGCTTCTGTGCACCGAAGCCCGGCCAGTCAGGAAACGAGAAGACCTGGGCGCCGGCTCGTCGCGCCCGCTCGGCGGTGTCGTCGCTGCTCTCCGAGTCGACGACGATCCATTCGTCGGCGAAGGCCACCGAGCCCAAGCAGGCATCGATGCGCGACGCCTCGTTTTTCGTGATGACGATGACCGAGAGTTGGGGGGCGGGCATGCGTCGGCGTGGGGGGCCGGGCCATTGTAGGTAGCCGCCGATAATGCGGGCCATGACGACGCCCCCGTCGCCGCTGCGCGCTCGCCTCGCCCGCATCGCGCCCTATTTCAAGAGCAGCAAGCGCGGCTTCGTCATTGCCCTCGTCGGCCTGGTGCTCGGCGCCGCGACAGAGCCGCTGATCCCGCTGCTGCTGAAATGGCTGCTCGATCAGGGCTTTCAGCTCGGCGGCGTGCCGCTCTGGATCGTGCCGCTCGCCGTCATCGGCCTGACCGTGGTGCGCGGCGCCGCCGGCTTCGTCGCCCAATACGGCATGTCGTGGGCCGCCAACCGCGGTGTCGTCGAGATGCGCGCCGCGATGTTCGGCCGCCTGCTCGACGCCGAGCCCGCCCTCTTCACGCGCACGACGGCGAGCAGCCTGATCAACACCCTCACTTTCGAGGTGCAGAACGGCGCGACCCAGCTCGTCTACACGCTGCAAAGCCTGATCCGCGACACGCTGACCGTGATCGTCATGCTCGCCGTCCTGATCTACCTCAACTGGCAGCTCACGCTCGTCGTCGCCGTGATGCTGCCGGCGGTGGCCGTCGTCATGCGCTACTACAGCCGGCGCCTGCATCGCTACACGGTCGAGGCGCAGAAGGCGACCGACGACCTCGCCTACGTCGTCGAGGAAAACGTGCTCGCCTGGAAGAGCGTTCGCCTGCACGCCGCCGGCAAGGCACAGTCCTCGCGCTTCGGCGCGGTCAGCGAGCGGCTGCGCCGGGTCTCGCTGAAGGCGGTGATTGCCTCGGCGACGATGACGCCGTTCACGCAGGTGCTCGCCTCGTGCGCGCTGGCGGCCGTGATCACGGCGGCGCTCTGGCAGAGCGGCCAGGACAAGGCGACCGTCGGCGGCTTCGTTGCCTTCATCACGGCGCTGCTGCAGCTGATCGCGCCGATCAAGCATCTCTCGGAAAGCTCGGCGCCGATCACGCGCGGTCTCGCCGCGCTCGACCGTGGCGTCGACCTCGTCGCCGCGACACCGGCCGAGCACGGCGGCAGCTTCGATCCCGGCCGCGCCAAGGGCCGCATCGAGCTGCGCGACGTGAGCCTCGCCTACCGCGGCGGCGACGCGGCGCCCGCGCTCGACCGCATCACCCTGACGCTCGAGCCGGGCGAAAGCGTCGCCCTGGTCGGACCGTCGGGGGCGGGCAAGTCGACGCTCGTCAACCTGCTGCCGCGATTTCTCGAGCCGAGCTCGGGCAGCGTCGTCCTCGACGACACGCCGCTGCCGCAGTGGGACGTCATCGCCTTGCGCCGGCAGATCGCCCTGGTCAGCCAGGACGTCTCGCTCTTCAACGACAGCGTCGCCGCCAACGTCGCGCTCGGCGCCACGGTCCATCGCGAACGCGTGCGCCAGGCGCTCAAGGCCGCCAACCTGCTCGAGTTCGCCGACAGCCTGCCGCAAGGCATCGACACCGTGGTCGGCCACAACGCCAGCGAGTTCTCGGGCGGGCAGCGACAGCGCCTGGCAATCGCCCGCGCCATCTACCGCGACGCGCCGATCCTGATCCTCGACGAGGCCACCTCGGCGCTCGACTCGGAGTCCGAGCGGCTGGTGCAGCAGGCGCTCGAGACGCTGATGCACGGCCGCACCAGCCTCGTCATCGCGCACCGGCTCTCGACCATCGAGCGGGCGAGCCGCATCGTCGCGCTCGAGGCCGGCCGCGTCGTCGAGCAGGGCTCGCATGCCGAGCTGCTCGCCGTCGGCGGTCTTTACGCGCGGCTGCACGCGCTGCAATTCAGGAGTTGACGACGATGAACGACGCCCCGCCGATCAGCCGCTTTCCCGTGCCCGAGCTCGCCGGTCTGCCCGACGACGTGCGCGCCAAGATCCTCGAGGTGCAGGAGAAGGCCGGCTTCGTGCCGAACGTGTTCCTCGCCGTCGCGCATCGTCCGGACGAGTTCCGCGCCTTCTTCGCCTATCACGACGCGCTGCTGCTGCGCGACTCGGGCCTGACGAAGGGTGAGAAGGAAATGATCATCGTCGCCACCAGCGGCGCCAACCGGTGCCTGTACTGCGTCGTCGCACACGGCGCGCTGCTGCGCATCTACGAAAAGAAGCCGCTCGTCGCCGACCAGGTCGCGGTGAACTACCGCAAGGCCGACATCAGCGACCGTCAGAAGGCGATGCTGGCCTTCGCGATGAAGGTCTGCGACGACTCGGCGGCCCTCGGCGACGCCGACCTCGCCGCCTTGCGCGCGCACGGCTTCAGCGACGAGGACGCCTGGGACATCGCCGGAATCACGGCCCTCTTCGGTCTCTCTAACCGCATGGCCAACTTCACCTCGATGCGGCCGAACGACGAGTTCTACCTGATGGGCCGCGTGCCCAAGCCTCCCAAGGCCAATTGACTCCCTCTCACGAGAAGCGCTTGCGCATGCGGCCGCGCCAGAGCGCGGTGCGCAGCGCGGCACCGTCCTCGGGCTCGGCGAGCCGTCCTTCGGGCGGCAAGGGCCTGCCGCGGCGCAGGTAGTAGCGGTCGAAGGTCGATTGCGTCATGCCCCATTTGTCGAGGAACTGGCGGCGACCGTCGTTCTTCACGACCTTGCCGGTCGACTTTTGCTGAAAGTGATAGACGAGCGAATCGCCGACGCCGATGAAGTGGCGACAACCCCCCTGCCAGAGCTTCATCGAGAAGTCGTTGTCGCTGCTCATGCCGGGCGAGAGCTCGGTGCTGTAGCCGCCGACACGATGCCACCAGCGCCGCGCCACCAGCGTCGGCGGCCAGGTCGCGCCGCTCCAGTCGGCGCGGGCGAGCTTCGGCGCGTCGCGCAGCAGGTCGCCGGCGCGAAAGGTCGCCACCGAGTCGCCGTAGTCGCCGACCACGACGCAGGGATTGCCGCTGTCGCGCGGCTCGATCATCGTGCCGGAGACGAGGTAGAGGTCACCGGGCATGGCCCGCGCGCGGCGCTGCAGCGCCAGGTCCCAATCGGGCAGGCAGTACATGTCGTCGTTGAGGTAGACCAGGTGCTCGTGCTCGGCCAGCATCGCTGCCTCGTTCATCGCGTAGCAGATGCCGATGTTGGTGTCCGACGCGGTGTGCGCGAGGCCTTGCTCGCGCACCCAGGCGAGCGAGCCGTCGCTGCCGTCGTTGACATGCACGACGATCTGGTGCGGCTCGGCGGAATGAGCGCGGATGCTCTCGACCGTCAGGCGCAGATGCGCCAGGTTGTTCCAGGTCGGGATCAGGATCGTGAACATCAGGCGGCGGCGAGAAAAGCCTGCGGCGTGATGACGCGGCCACGCATCGCCCGGTCGCGCAGCAGCAGCTTGTCGCTGGTGACGAGGACCAGGTCGGCGCGCGCCGCGAGCAGCTCCCACAGCATCTGGTCGCCCGGGTCGGGCGCCGGCGCGCAGGCAGCCGGCTCGACAACGATGGCGTGGCGTGCGATGTCGGCAACCAGCGACTCGATCGCCTCGCCGTCGAGCGCATGCAGCTTGTGCAGAGCGGGCCGGCCGAGCACTTCACGGTACTCGGCGAGCAGCGGCGCCGAGACTGCGAACGGAAACGCGGCGCTCAACATGCCTTGCAGGATTGCGGCGAACGGCCGGTCGGTGCGCGCTGTCGGAAAGGCCGCGACGACGACGTTCGTGTCGACGATGACCGCCCGCTTCACAGCAGCACGATGTCGTACTGCTCCGGCGAGGCGAACGGCTCGGCGCGCAGCGAGATCGGCTTGCCGATGAAGTCCGACAGGCCCGCCAGGTGCTGGCTCTCCTCGTCGAGCAGCATCTCGACCACCGAGGCCGAGGC
>JANXWR010000315.1 GCA_025351025.1 Burkholderiales bacterium
CGAGGTCTATCCGTTTCCGTGGACGCGCGGCAACTTCGTCGACTCGCTGGCCGCCGGCTACCCGTCCTGGACGCTCAACGGCAGCGGCGGCGAGCTGATCGCCTACTGCGTCGCGATGCACGGCGCCGGCGAGATGCATCTCTTGAACATCACCGTCGCTCCGGTGGCGCGTCGACGCGGCCACGCGCGCCGGCTGCTCGGCGCGCTGGTCGCACTCTGCCGCGAAAAAGGCATCGATCGGCTCTGGCTCGAAGTGCGCCTGGCCAACGTCGAGGCGCAAGCGACCTATCGTCATCTCGGCTTCGTGCAGGTGGGGGTTCGCAAGGGCTACTACCCGGCGCCGGGCGGCAGCCGCGAAGACGCCGTCGTCATGAGTCTCGGCATCGATGCCGCGCGAGAGCTCGATGCGCTGGACTGAGCGCCAGGTGGCGATGCTGCGCGAGATGGGTGTTCGCGTCTGGCCACGTGATGCGCCCGACGCGCCTGACGCGTCCGAGGCCGGCGCCGATGCGCTGGTCGCGGAGGAGCCGCGGCCGCACGAAGCGGCGGCTGCGATCGAACGCGTCGCCGCGAAGGCAGCCGCGCCCACGCCGGCGGCGCCGCCCGCCGGCTCGACCTTCGAGCCGGCCCTGGTCAGCGCCGAGTGGCTGATGGTCGGCGAGCCGTTCGGCGCGATCGGCAACGACGGCGACGCTACGGCGGCGGACCAGGAGCGGCTGCTCGACAACATGCTGCACGCCATCCGCGTCTCGCGCGCCGCGCCGACGCGGCAGGCGCGCGCCTGTCATCTGCCCGTCGTCGAAGGCCGGCCCCTCGACCTCGATGCCGTCATCGCGGAGGTGGCGCCGCGCTGCATCCTCGCCCTCGGCCGCGCCGCGGCGATCGCCGTGCTCGGCCTCGACGAGCCGCTCGGTCGCTTGCGCGAGCGCGTTCACGAGCGCGGCGGTGTGCCGGTCGTGGTCACTTTCGCGTTGGCCTATCTGCTGCGCCATCCGGCCGACAAGGCCAAGGCCTGGGCCGATCTTTGCCGCGCCGTCGGCGCGCTCGCCTGACGACTCTCAGCGCTTCTTCGTCGGCCGCTTCCAGCCGGCCAGACTGGCCTGGCGCGCCCGCGCCACGGTGAGCTGGCCGGCCGGCGCGTCGTTGGCGATCGTCGAGCCGCCACCGATGGTGGCGCCCTCGCCGACCGTTACCGGCGCGACCAGCACGACGTTGCTGCCGATGTGCGCGTCGGCGCCGATCGTCGTGCGGTGCTTGTTCGCGCCGTCGTAGTTGGCGGTGATGCTGCCGGCGCCGAAGTTGACGCGCGCGCCGACGTCGGCGTCGCCGAGGTAGGCGAGGTGGTTGGCCTTGGCGCCCTCGCCCAGGGTTGAGTTCTTGACCTCGACGAAGTTGCCGATACGCACTTGGGCGCCGAGCGCCGTGCCGCCGCGCAGGCGCGCGAACGGGCCCACCGTCGCGCCGGTGCCGACGCTGGCGCCGAGCGCCTCGCCGTCGATGTGCGTGTACGGGCGGATCGTTGCGCCGGCCGCGATGCGCGCGTTCCTGAGGACGCAATGCGCGCCGATGCGGACCTCGTCGCCGAGCTCGACTTCGCCCTCGAAGATGCAGCCGACGTCGATCTCGACGTCGCTGCCGCAGCGCAGCATGCCGCGCAGGTCGAAGCGCGCCGGGTCGGCGAGGCGCACGCCTTCGCTCATCAGCCGCTCTGCCGCGCGTCGTTGAAAGCGGCGCTCGAGATCGGCGAGCTGCGCCGCGCTGTTGACGCCGAGCGCCTCGGTCTCGCTCGTCGCGGCGACACCGACCACCGGCGTGCCGTCGGCGACGGCGAGGCTGACGACGTCGGTCAGGTAGTACTCGCGCGCGGCGTTGTCGTTGCGCAGGGCGGCGAGCCAGCGTTTCAGGGCCGCCGCCGGCGCGGCCATGACGCCGATGTAGACCTCGGCGATGCCGCGCTGGGCGTCGGTCGCGTCCTTGTCCTCGACGATCGCCTCGATCGCGTCGCCACGGCGCACGATGCGGCCATAACCCTTCGGATCGGCGAGCGAGATGGTGAGCAACGCCAGCCGCTCGCCGGCGCATGCCGCGACCAGCGCCTGCAGCGTCTCGGTCTCGATCAGCGGCACGTCTCCGTTGAGGACGAGCGTCGTGCCGGCGCCGTCGAGCAGCGGCGCCGCCTGTTGCAGCGCATGGCCGGTGCCGAGCTGCGGCTCCTGGCGCACGAAGGCGAGCGCCGTCGCCGCCGTCGCGCGCTCGACCTCGGCCGCGCCGTGTCCGGTGACGACGATGGTGCGCGACGCCCCCAGGCCGGCCGCGGCGTCCAGAACATGCTGCAATAAGTGGCGGCCGGCGAGCGTGTGCAGAACCTTCGGCCGCGCCGAGCGCATCCGCGTTCCCTTGCCCGCTGCCATGATCACGACGTTCAACACCATGCCGCCACCTGTTTCGCGCCGTCTACATCGGCCCTCGATTATCGCGGCGCTGCTCGTCGTTGCCCTGACCCTGTCGGGCTGCGGCATGGCGGTGAAGATCGGCTACGGCCAGGGCGGCCCGATCGCCTTTCGCTGGCTCGACAGCTACGTCGACTTCAACGACGCGCAGTCGCTGCGCGTGCGCACCGCCCTCGACGACTGGTTCGCCTGGCATCGCCGCACCCAGCTCGCCGACTACGCCGATCTGCTGGCGCGGGCCCAGGCCGAGCTGGCGGCGCCGGCCACGCCGGAGCGCGTGTGCGCCTGGGCGCGCGAGATTCGCGCGCGCATCGACACCGGCTTCGAGCGCGCCGCGCCAGTGCTCGCCGAGGTGCTGCCGACGCTGACGCCGCAGCAGATCTCGAACATCGAGAAGAAATACACCGAGAAGAACGAGGAGTACCGCGACGACTTCCTGGCGCGCGAGCCGGTCAAGCGACGCAAGGCGGCGATCAAGCGCGAGGTCGAGCGTGCCGAGATGTTCTACGGCAACCTCGACGACGCGCAGCGCGCCTTCGTCGCGCACTCGGTGGCGCGCTCGCCCTTCGACGGCGAGCTGGCGTACTCGGAGCGGCTGCGCCGTCAGCAGGACTTGCTGACCATGATGCGCCGCCTCGCCGCCAACCGTGCCACGCCGGCCGAGGCCGATGCCGAGATCCGCGCCTACGTACAGCGCCTCGATCGATCGCCGCGCGAGAACTACCGGCGCCATACCGAGACGCTGATCGAATACAACTGCGGCTTTGCCGCCGGTCTGCACAACCTCACCTCCGCCCAGCAACGGCGCAAGGCGGCCGGCAAGCTCAAGGACTACGAAGACGAGCTGCGCTCGCTCGCCGCCGACGCATCGTGACCTGCTCCGTCTCCCGCTCCCGCTCGCGGGAGCGGGAGCGGGTTGGGGTGAGGGTTGCCGTGCGAACCGACGCTCACTCTGCCCTCTCCGGCGAGCGGGAGAAAGTGAGGCCAGCTCAGTTCGTCGTCGCGCCGCGCACGCGGTGCGGGTTGGTGACGCCGCCGTTCGGAAAGTCCTTGAGCGCGGCACTGAACATCGCCGGCAACAGACTCGTTACCGCCAGCGAGGTGCCGTCGCTGTTGGCACGGGCCTCGTAGAGCGGCTCGCCGGTCTTCTTGTCGCGGATCAGCACCGCGACCTCGCGCTCGTAGTACGGCAGGTCGTAGTAGCCGGGGCCCCAATAGCCGAAGCGCGGCCCCCAGAACGGCCGGCCGTAGCGGCCGTACAGGACCGATCGATGGAAGGGCCCGGCCCCGCCGTACCAGTACGGGTCGTCGAAGGGCGAGCGGTCGGTTTCGGTGATGCGCGCGCCGATCTGGATGCTCACGTCAGGTGCGGCGCCTTCCGGCGCGGCGACGAAGCCCGCGCCCTCGATCGCGGCCCGCGCCGAGTCCTCGAGCACCTGCGCCTGTTGCGGGTGCGCCTGCTGCGAGGGCAGGCGCTCGAAGCGGTAGCTCGCGGGCTGTCGCCCGGCCGGCCAGCGGCTGTAAGTCGAGACGTCGCTGTCCACGCTGTTGAGCGAGGCGCAACCGGCCAGGGCGGCCAGCGCGAGTGCGGATGCGATGAACTTCAGCATGATGATGAATCTCCTCCTGGCGATCAGCCAGGCGCGTTGTCCCGGCCCGTCAGGGTGACGATCGAATGAAGGGCCGGCTCCACGGGCGCGCAGGCATCGAAATCGTCTGCGTCGAACGCCCTGTCGCCCGCGGCATCCGGCGTGCCCGGGGGTTGGAGCGTGGCGAAGGGGTAGAGGTTCCGGTCCATCAGATGCGAGGGCACGACGTCGCCCATGGCGCGAAAGATGCGCTCGATACGCCCCGGCTGCTCGCGCTCCCAGTCGCGCAGCATCTGCCCGACCTTGACCCGCTGCAGGTGCGTCTGACTTCCGCAGAGGTTGCACGGAATGATCGGAAAGGCGCGGTGCGCGGCCCAGCGCTCGAGGTCGGCCTCGGCGACGTAAGCGAGCGGCCGGATGACGACGTGCCGGCCGTCGTCGCTGACCAGCTTGGGCGGCATGCCCTTCATGCGACCGCCGAAGAACATGTTCATGAAGAGCGTCTGCACCATGTCGTCGCGATGGTGACCGAGCGCGACCTTGGTCGCGCCCAGCTCGCCGGCGACGCGGTAGAGCACGCCGCGGCGCAGCCGCGAGCACAGGCTGCACATCGTCTTGCCCTCGGCGACCAGCCGCTTGACGATCGTATAGGTGTCCTGCTCGACGATGCGGTGCTCGACGCCGCGCGACGCCAGGTAGGCGGGCAGCACGTCCTCGGGGAAGCCGGGCTGCTTCTGGTCGAGGTTGACGGCGACGAGCTCGAAGCGGTAGGGCGCCCGCTCGCGCAGGCCGATCAGGATGTCGAGCAGCGAGTAGCTGTCCTTGCCGCCCGAGACGCAGACCATCACCAAGTCGCCCGGCTCGATCATCGAAAAGTCGGCGATGGCGCGCTCGACACGGCCGTGCAGCCGCTTGGCGAGCTTGGCGATCTCGACCGACGGCTTGCTGCGTACCGGTGCGTCGATGGCTGTTGAAACGGAAGGCGAAGACACGATTTCTACAATGGCGCCCATGGACGCCGAGTCGGACCTTCAGAGTGTATCGGCGCCCCTCGTCGCGCGGATCGATGCGGCCCTCCGCCGGGCCGGCGGCTGGCTGCCGTTCAGCAGCTTCATGGCGATGGCCTTGTACGAGCCGGGACTCGGCTACTACGCGAGCGGCCGCGTCATCGTCGGCCGCATGCCCGAGGCGGGCAGCGACTTCGTCACCGCGCCCGAGCTCTCGCCGCTGTTCGGCCGCGCCCTCGCGCTGCAGGTCGGCGAGGCGCTCGAGGCCAGCGGCAGCGACGAGGTATGGGAGTTCGGCGCCGGCTCGGGCGCGTTGGCGGCGGAACTGCTGCGCACGCTCGGCAGCCGGGTGCGCCGTTATTCGATCGTCGAGCTGTCGTCGCCCTTGCGCGAGCGGCAGCGCCAGGCGACGCGCGACTTCGAGGCGGTCCTGCGCTGGCCCGACGCGCTGCCCGACACGATGCGCGGCGTCGTCGTCGGCAACGAGGTGCTCGACGCGATGCCGGTCGACCTGCTGCATTTCGACGGCGACACGTGGTTCGACCGCGGCGTCGCGGCGGGCGAGGGCGCCGTGCCCTTCGTCTGGTCCGACCGGCCGACGGCGCAGCGGCCGCCGGTCGACGCCCTCTTTCCGCCCGGCACGACGACCGAGACGCACGCCCAGGCCGAGGGCTTCATCGCCAGCCTGGCCGACCGCCTCGAGCACGGCGCTGCTTTCTTCATCGACTACGGCTTTCCGGAAAGCGAGTACTACCATCCGCAGCGCGCTGGCGGCACCTTGATGTGTCATCGCGAGCATCGTTCGGACACCGATCCGCTGGCCGACGTCGGCGTCAAGGACATTACCGCGCACGTCGACTTCACCGGCCTCGCGGTGGCCGCGCAGGACGCCGGCTTGAGCGTCGCCGGCTATACCTCGCAGGCGCGCTTTCTCTTCAACTGCGGCATCGCCGAGCTGATGGAGCGGGCCTCGCTGCGCGCCCGTGCCGAGGCGGCGATGCTGCTCAACGAGCACGAGATGGGCGAGCTGTTCAAGGTCATCGCCTTCACCAAGGGCTTCGACTTCGCGCCCATGGGCTTCGCGACCGGCGACCGCCGGCATCGGCTCTGAGTGGACAGGATGCGCGGCTTCGAATGATCCGCTGGCTCGTCATCGTCTTTCTCGCTCTCGTCGTGTTCAGCGCGATCGGTCCCTGGCTGGAGAGGCTCGGCCTCGGCCGGTTGCCAGGAGATCTGCGCTTCCGCTTCGCCGGCCGGGTCTGGTTCATCC
This sequence comes from Burkholderiales bacterium, assembly GCA_025351025.1. GTDB lineage: Bacteria > Pseudomonadota > Gammaproteobacteria > Burkholderiales > Burkholderiaceae_C > Schlegelella_A. The sequence continues at coordinate 6,317 of JANXWR010000315.1, forward strand.
CGCTCGCGAGCAGCGTGCTGATCGGCCTGATCGGCCTGGCGATCGGGCACTGGATCTGAACGACTAGCGAGGCACGCCGGGCTCGAAACCGCGCAGCGCGTCGACGCGCGCGACGTGGATTGCCTGGCCGATCTCCGGCCCGCGCTTGCCGCGCTCGGTCGCCGCCGCGGCGATGGCGGTCGCATCGACGGCCTGGACGAGGC
>JANXWR010000317.1 GCA_025351025.1 Burkholderiales bacterium
AGCTCACCGGTTTTAAGCGGCGAGAGCGTACGTTTGATCGTTCGCAGTTACTTTGTTTCCAGTGGATTTACGAGCGAACTGGTGCTCGGCGTGCACTGTTCCGACTCCGAACCCTCGTCGAAGCCAGGTCAGCCCCAGAACGGATAGTTTAGGGCAGCGCGCGAAACGGCAAGCCCGCGCCCGAGAACAATGCGAGGAGTTCTTCCGGACCAGCGACGATCGCGTCGCCGCCCCAGGCTTCCGGCGGGTCGCCGGCGCCCAGATAGCCCCAGGCGGCGATGACGGTGGCCATGCCGGCGGCCCGGCCCGCTTCGACGTCGCGCTTGTCGTCGCCGACGTAGACGCAGCGCTCCGGGGCCACGCCGATCCGGCGCGCTGCCTCGATCAGGGGCGCGGGATGCGGCTTGGAATGCGGCGTCGTGTCGCCGCAGACGATCGCGGCGGCGGCGTCGGCCAGGCCCAGCCAGGCGATCAGGGGCTCGGCAAAGCGCGCCGCCTTGTTGGTGACGATGCCCCAGGGGATAGCTTCGCCGGCGAGATGCGCGAGGAGCGGCGAGATGGCGGCGAAAACGCGTGTCTCGCTCGTCATGCGCAGCTCGTAGCGACGCAGGAACTCGTCGCGCAGCTCGGCGTAGCCGTCGTCGCCGGGTGCCAGCGAAAAACCCGTGCCGACCATGCCGCGCGCTCCGGATCCGACCATCGCGCGCAGGCGCTCGAAGGGCAGCGGCGCCAGGCCGCGGGCCGCGCGCATGTCGTTGCAGGCGCCGGCGAGGTCGGGCGCGCTGTCGATCAGCGTGCCGTCGAGGTCGAACAGGACGGCGCCCGGGCGCCAGCCCGGCGCGGCTACGCTCATGCAGGTTTGCGGCAGGCGACGAGGTAGTTGACGCTCGTGTCCGAGGACAGCCGGTAGCGCCGCGTCAGCGGGTTGTATTCCATGCCGTGCGTCGCCACGGCGTCGAGGCCGGCGGCGCGGCACCAGCCGGCAAGCTCGCTGGGCCGGATGAAGCGGGCGTATTCGTGGGTGCCCTTGGGCAGGAGCTCGAGCACATGCTCGGCGCCGACGATGGCGAAGAGAAACGCCTTGGCGTTGCGGTTGATGGTCGAAAAGAACGCCCAGCCGCCGGGCTTGAGCAACTGGCCGCAGGCGGCGACGATGGCCCCGGGGTCGGGCACGTGCTCGAGCATCTCCATGCAGGTGACGACGTCGTACGCCTCGGGCGACTCCGCCGCGAGCGTCTCGACCGCGACCTCGCGGTATTCGACGCGCGGCGTCGCCGCCTCGATCGCGTGCAACTGCGCCACCTTGAGCGCTTTGGCCGCCAGGTCGATGCCCAGCACGTCGGCGCCACGCCGCGCCATCGAATCGGCGAGGATGCCGCCGCCGCAGCCGACGTCGAGGATGCGCTTGCCGTCGATCGCCGCCAGCGAGTCGATCCAGTCGAGCCGCAGCGGATTGATCTCGTGCAGCGGCCGGAAGTCGCTTTCGGTGTCCCACCAGCGATGCGCGAGCTCGCTGAACTTGGCCAGCTCGGCCGGATCGGCGTTGATCATCATGCAGATGTTAGAACGTCGGCGAAGCTACCAAAGAAAAAGCCCCGCTGAGCGGGGCTTTTCATACCAGCGAAGCGCCTTATTTCGCGCGCGTACCGACCACTTCGATTTCCACACGACGGTTCTTCGCGCGGCCTTCTGCGGTCTTGTTGTCGGCAACCGGCTGCTTCTCGCCCTTGCCTTCGGTGTAGACGCGGTTCTTCTCGACGCCCTTGCTCACCAGGTAGCCCTTGACGGCTTCCGAGCGACGGACCGACAGCGCCTGGTTGTATCTGTCGGAGCCGATCGAGTCGGTGTGGCCGACGGCGATGATGACTTCGAGGTTCAGGCCGCCCATCTTGCCGACGAGGTCGTCGAGCTTGGCCTTGCCTTCGGGCTTGAGCACGGACTTGTCGAAGTCGAAGAAGGCGTCAGCGGCGAAGGTGACCTTCTCGCTGGTCGGTGCGGCAACGACGACCGGGGCCGCCGCCGGAGCAGCCGCGGGGGCCGGAGCCGGACGCGGCGCGGGGGCCGGGGCAGGTGCCGGAGCGGGAGCCATCGGGGCCGGTGCGCCATCGCAGCCGGGCAAGGCGGTCGCCGGTGTCCAGACGCCATCGCGCCAGCACAGCTCGTCGGTGCCGTTCTTCCAAGGAAGGCCGGTGCCGCTCACCCAGTTGTCGACGGTCTGGGCAGATACGCCAGCGGCCGAAAACGCCAGAGCAGCGGTTGCAAAGAGCGACGCCACCTTGTTCAGTTTCTTCATGATTCTCCTCTCGAGGGAAAGCAAATAGTGTTTTGCGTAAACGTCCGATCCGGAATCGGAAACCACTGGCCCACCCCCGAGCGAACGGGTGCCGACCACCGACCGAGCAATTGTGCCATAGGGCTTTCGTCCAGACTGATTTTGCCCCGGTAGCGCGCCCCGAGCCGGGTCGATGTTGCGTCGCTACTACAGCGCCCCGCAACTTAGAATTGACCCTCGCGCTCGGCTTTGCAGCGGGCGACGCCTGCCAGCCTGCAAAGCCACCCCCATGACCCAATTCGCCAAGGAAACGCTGCCCATCGGCCTCGAGGAGGAGATGCGCCGTTCCTACCTCGATTACGCCATGAGCGTGATCGTCGGCCGCGCCCTGCCCGATGCCCGCGACGGCCTGAAACCGGTGCATCGCCGCGTTCTTTACGCGATGCACGAGCTGAGCAACGACTGGAACCGGCCTTACAAGAAGTCGGCGCGCATCGTCGGCGACGTCATCGGCAAGTACCACCCGCACGGCGACCAGTCGGTCTACGACACGCTCGTGCGCATGGCCCAGGACTTTTCGATGCGCCACATGCTGGTCGACGGCCAGGGCAACTTCGGCTCGGTCGACGGCGACAACGCCGCGGCGATGCGCTACACCGAGATCCGCCTCGCCAAGATCGCGCATGAGATGCTCGCCGACCTCGACAAGGAGACCGTCGATTTCGGCCCGAACTACGACGGCAGCGAGCACGAGCCGCTGGTCATGCCGTCGAAGCTGCCGAACCTGCTCGTCAACGGCGCCGGCGGCATCGCCGTCGGCATGGCGACCAACATTCCGCCGCACAACTTGAACGAGGTCGTCGACGCCTGCCAGCACCTGCTTAGAAATCCGCAAGCCTCGATCGACGAGTTGATGGAGATCATCCCGGCGCCGGACTTCCCCACGGCCGGCATCATCCATGGCCTGGGCGGCGTGCGCGAGGGCTACCGCACCGGCCGCGGCCGCGTCGTGATGCGCGCCAAGTGCCACTTCGAGGACATCGACAAGGGCCAGCGCCAGGCCATCATCGTCGACGAGATCCCCTACCAGGTGAACAAGAAGAACCTGCTCGAGCGCATGGCCGAGCTGGTGCACGAGAAAAAGCTCGAAGGCATCAGCCATATACAGGACGAATCCGACAAGTCGGGCATGCGCGTCGTGATCGAGCTGAAGCGCGGCGAGGTGCCCGAGGTCGTGCTCAACAACCTCTACAAGCAGACCCAGCTGCAGGATTCGTTCGGCATCAACATGGTGGCGCTGATCGACGGCCAGCCGAAGCTCTGCAACCTCAAAGACCTGATCTCGATCTTCCTCGAGCACCGGCGCGAGGTCGTGACGCGGCGCACCGTGTTCGCCTTGCGCAAGGCGCGCGAGCGCGGCCATGTGCTCGAAGGGCTGGCCGTGGCGCTGGCCAACATCGACGACTTCATCGAGACGATCAAGAGCTCGCCGACGCCGCCGGTCGCCAAGAGCGCGCTGATGAGCAAGAGCTGGGACTCGACGATGGTGCGCGAGATGCTCGCCCGCGTCGGCAGCGATACCGTCGGCGGCCGCGATGCCTATCGGCCCGAAGGACTTTCGCCCAACTTCGGCCTGCAGGCCGACGGCCTCTATCGTCTTTCCGACGAGCAGGCGTCTGAAATCCTGCAAATGCGCCTGCAGCGCCTGACCGGGCTCGAGCAGGACAAGATCATCGGCGAGTACCGCGAGGTGATGGTGCTGATCTCCGACCTGCTCGGCATCCTGGCCACGCCGGCCCGGGTGACGACCATCATCGCCGACGAGCTTGCCGCGCTGAAGCAGGAGTTCGGCCAGACCAAGCTCGGCGCGCGGCGCAGCGTCATCGAGCACAACGCGCTCGACCTCGGCACCGAAGACCTGATCACGCCGACCGACATGGTCGTGACGCTCTCGCACACGGGCTACGTGAAGAGCCAGGCGCTCTCGGAATACAGGGCGCAGAAGCGCGGCGGGCGCGGCAAGCAGGCGACGCAGAACAAGGAAGACGACTGGGTCGAGCAGCTCTTCATCGCCAACACGCACGACTACATCCTCTGCTTCACTACCCTCGGCCGCGTCTACTGGCTCAAGGTCTGGGAAGTGCCGCAGGGCTCGCGCGGCTCGCGCGGCCGGCCGATCGTCAACATGTTCCCGCTGCAGGCCGGCGAGAAGGTCAACGTCGTGCTGCCGCTGACCGGCGGATTCCGAAGCTTTCCGGCCGATCACTTCATCTTCATGGCGACGGCGCAGGGCGTTGTCAAGAAGACGCCGCTCGACGAATTCAGCAATCCGCGCAAGGCCGGCATCATCGCCGTCGACCTCGACGATGGCGACTATCTGATCGGCGCGGCGCTGACCGACGGCGTTCACGACGTGATGCTGTTCAGCGACGGCGGCAAGGCGGTGCGCTTCGACGAGAAGGACGTCCGCGCCGTCGGCCGCGGCGCCCGCGGCGTGCGGGGCATGGCGCTCGACGCGACCCAGAGCGTGATCGCCATGCTGGTGGCCGAAGACGAGACGCAAAGCGTGCTCACGGCGACCGAGAACGGCTACGGCAAGCGCACCAGCATCGCCGAGTACACGCGGCACGGCCGCGGCACCAAGGGAATGATCGCGATCCAGCAGTCCGAGCGCAACGGCAAGGTCGTCGCCGCGACGCTGGTGCGCGCCGACGACGAGATCATGCTCATCACCGACAGCGGCGTCATGGTGCG
>JANXWR010000328.1 GCA_025351025.1 Burkholderiales bacterium
GGCATCAAGAGCATCGCCGACCTGAACGGCAAGACCGTGGCCACGACCACCGGCACCACCTCCGTGCAGCTGCTGCGCAAGAACAAGCGCGCCGCCGGCATGGACTTCAAGGAGCTGAACGGCAAGGACCACTCCGACAGCTTCCTGCTGCTCGAATCGGGCCGCGCCGACGCCTTCGTCATGGACGGCCAGATCCTCGCCGGCCTGATCTCGAAGTCGAAGAGCCCGGCCGACTACGCCATCGTCGGCGAGGTGCTCTCGGTCGAGCCGATCGCCATCATGTACCGCAAGGACGATCCGGCGTTCAGGAAGGCCGTCGACGACAGCGTGCGCGCGATGGCCAAGAGCGGCGAGGCGGCCAAGCTCTACGACAAGTGGTTCATGCAGCCGATCCCGCCGAGCAACACCAAGGTCGGCCTGCCGGCGTCGGAGGCGACCAAGGCCGCCTGGGCCAATCCGAACGACAAGCCCGCCGAAGACTATCTCGACAAATAGGCTGGAGCCGGAACAGAGGTAAGCCCTAGCGCCCGGCGGCGCGAAGATTGTTTACATTCGGACGAGCGCGGCGCGGAGCGTTTTCGCGTCGCGCTTTTTTATGTGTAAGCCGCAAGGTGACGGTGCTCCAGGGCGGGAGGTGCTGTGGGCAAATGGGACTGGGGGCTCTACGCGCGCGACACGGGCGGTGGCGAAACCTACCTTCACGCGTTGATGTCGGCCTGGGGCTGGACCTGCTCGGTGGCCGTCCTCGCGTTGATCGTGGCGCTGCTGCTCGGTTCGATCATCGGCATCATGCGAACGGCGCCGAGTCGCTGGATGGTCGGCTTCGGCAATGGCTGGACGCAACTGTTCCGCAACATTCCGCTGTTGGTCCAGATATTCCTCTGGTACTACGTCATGCCGGCGTTGATTCCCCCGCTCCTCCATTTGCCGACCTTCGTGTTGGTCGTCTTCGCGCTCGGCTTTTTCACGTCGGCGCGCATCTCCGAGCAGGTCCGTGCCGGCATTCAAACGCTGCCCCAAGGCCAGCGCTATGCCGGCCTCGCCATGGGATTGACGCTGCCGCAGACCTATCGCTACGTGCTGCTGCCGATGGCGTACCGGATCATCATCCCGCCGCTCACCAGCGAATCGATGAACATCTTCAAGAACACCTCGGTCGCGTTCGCGGTGAGCATCGCCGAGCTGACACAGTTTGCGCTGCAATCGTCTGAAGAGACTTCGAAGTTCGAGGAGATCTTCATTCCGGTGACGGTTCTCTACTTCATTTCGGCCTACGCGATCAATCAGCTGGCCAAGCTCCTCGAGCGACGCGTCCGCGTTCCGGGAATGCTGGGTGCGAAATGAGTCACCTCGACTTCTCCTTCTTTACGTGGGGCGTGGTCTCGAGCTTCATCGTCAAGGGACTGCTCTTCTCGATTCAGCTGACGATCATTGCCATGCTGGGCGGCATCGTCCTCGGGACGCTGCTGGCGCTCATGCGACTGTCGGCCAAGCCCTGGCTGGCGTTGCCGGCCACCGGCTACGTCGACCTTTTCCGCTCGATCCCGCTGGTGATGGTGATCCTGTGGTTCTTCCTGCTCATTCCCAAGCTGACCGGCCACTCGCTGGGCGGTGCCTTGTCGGCGATGATCACCTTCACATTCTTCGAGGCGGCCTACTACTCGGAGATCATGCGCGCCGGAATCCAGAGCGTGTCGCGTGGCCAGGTTTTCGCGGGCTATGCCGTCGGCATGTCGTACGCCCAGTGCATGAAGCTGATCGTCCTGCCGCAGGCGTTCCGCAACATGCTGCCGGTGCTGTTCACACAGACGATCATCCTGTTCCAGGACACCTCCCTGGTCTACGCCGTCGGCGAGTACGACCTGCTCAAGGGCTTCGAGGTCGCGGGCAAGAACTACAACCGGCCGATCGAGACCTACCTGGTCGCCGCGGTCGTCTACTTCGCGATCTGCTTCTCGCTGTCGATGGCTGTGCGCCAGTTGCAGAAGAAGATCGCCATCATTCGCTGAGTCTCGCGCGAGAGCCACAACATGATCGACAT
>JANXWR010000339.1 GCA_025351025.1 Burkholderiales bacterium
CCGCTCCAAGCTGTTGCGCAAGCTCCGCACCAACGAGTTCCGCGCCCAGCCCTCGGATGCCGACGCCGACGGCAGCGTCCTCGTCATCGGCGAGCCGCTCGTCGACGAAACCCGCTACCCGCCGCTGCCCGGCGCGCGCGAAGAAGCGATCGCCGTCGCCGCGTGGCTCACCAGCGGCCCGGCCGGACTCGACGCAGCACACGTGCGCGCTTTGACCAGCGGCAACGACGACGCGCGCAACATCATCAACGCGCTGTTCGAGCGCTCCTACCGCGTCATCCACGTGGCGGGCCACGGCGCGCCCGCTGCCAAGGGTGGCGTCGTCCTCTCGGGCAACACCTTTCTCGGCGCCGCCGAGGTGCAGGCGATGCGCGTCGTGCCGGAGCTTGTGTTCCTCAACTGCTGCCACCTCGCGGCGCGCGACGCGCAGAGCACGCTCGCGTCCTACGACCGCGCCGAGTTCGCCGCCAACATCGCCGAGGCGCTGATCGAGGTCGGCGTGCGCTGCGTCATCGCCGCCGGCTGGGCCGTCGAGGACGAGCCGGCCGAGATCTTCGCCACCACCTTCTACGACAGCCTGCTCGCCGGCGGCCGCTTCATCGACGCGGTGGCCGCCGCCCGTGTCGCGGCCTGGCGCGCCAGCGGCAGCGGCAACACCTGGGCCGCCTACCAGTGCTACGGCGACCCCGGCTGGACCTGGCAGCGCGGCGGCAAGTCGTACGGCACGGCGGCTTCGCCGGGCGACGAGTTCGCCGCCGTCTCGTCGGCGCCGGCGCTGGCGCTGGCGCTCGAGACGATCTCGATCCGGCTGCGCTTCGGCAGCGCCGGCGGCGCGTCGCTGCAGGCGCAACGCGACAAGCTACGCTTTCTCGAGGCCAAGTTCGCGCCGCTCTGGGGCACGATGGGCGCGGTCGCCGAGGCCTTCGGCCTGGCCTTCGCCGACGCGCGCGACCTCGACAAGGCGATCGACTGGTACCGCACCGCCGTGCGTGCCGACGACGGCAGCGCCTCGTTCAAGGCCGCCGAGCAGCTCGGCGATCAGCTCGCGCGGCGCGGCGCGGCGCGGCGCGGCGAGGCCGACGCCGATTCCGCGCGCGGCCGGCGCGACGTCGAAGAGGCGATCGACCACCTCGACCGGCTCGTGGCGATGCAGCCGACCGCGGAGCGCGAGGCGCTGCTCGGCTCGGCCTACAAGCGGCTGGTCATGATCGAAGGCCGCAGCGACGCGAGCGTGCCGCCCACCCGCGGCCAGCGACGCCGCGGCCAGCGCGCCGCTGCCGGCGACCGGCTCGCGGCGCTGCGTGCGGGCTTTGCACTACGGCAATGCCGAGCGCCTGGCGCAACAGTGCCAGGCCGACAACCTCTTCTATCCGGCCAAGAACGGCATCAGCGCCGAGCTGAGGCTGGCTTTTCTCGAGCGTCGTCCGGCCGAGCTGGCGCTCGATCGCATCGAGGCGGTGCGCGAATCGCTGGCCCGTGCGGCGAACGAGCGCCCCGACTTCTGGGCCGTCGTTGGGCAGATCGAGCTGCGTCTGCTCGTGCCCTGGCGGCGCAGCGGCTGGCCGGCGAAGCTCCGGAGCTGGTCGACGCCTTCACGAGCCTGCGCGCGCGTGTGCCGGCGCCCGGCATGTGGGACTCGGTGCACACTGAAGCGCGCTTCACCCTCGAGCCGTATCTCGGCATCGCCAGCGCCGCGGAGAAGAAGGCCGCCACGGCGCTGCTCGACGCCTTGAAGGCGATGGCCGCCGCAGCCTGATTGCCCCCTGTCATCCTGAGCGAAAGCTAAGGGTCTCGTCGCCGCAGCAGAGATTCTTCACTGCGTTCAGGATGACGGCGGCTCTCAGCGGCCGCCGGTGACTTCGACGATCGATCCGGTCGTGTAGCTCGACGCGTCGGAGAGCAGCCAGACAATCGCTTCGGCCACTTCCTCTGCCGTGCCAGCGCGATGCATAGGCAGTTGCGCAGCCATCTCGCGGACCCGGTCGGGCGCGCCGCCGGAGGCGTGGATCTCGGTCTCGATGATGCCGGGCCGCACCGCGTTGACGCGGATGCCTTCGCCGGCGAGTTCCTTGGCCAAGCCAATGGTGAAGCTCTCGATGGCGCCCTTGGCCGCCGCGTAGTCGACGTACTGTCCCGGCCCGCCGAGCTTGGCGGCCGCCGACGAGACGTTGACGATCGCGCCGCCCGCGTGCGCGCCGGCGCCGCCGCACGTGCCGTCGGCCGGCCGCGTCGTCATGCGGCGGATCGCTTCGCGCGCGCAGAAGAAGCTGCCGAACACGTTGATCGCGAACATACGTTGCAGGCGCGCCGCCGACATCGCATCGACGCGCGACGCGAGGTCGACGACGCCGGCGTTGTTGACGAGGCCGATCAGCGGCGGCAGCTCGGCATCGATGCGGCCGAACATCGCGACCACCTCGGCGTCGCTGGCGACGTCGGCCTGCAGCGCGAGCGCCGTGCCGCCGCCTTCGCGGATCGCGGTGACGACGCGCTCGGCGGCCGTCCCATCGCGCGCGAAGTTGACGCCGACGGCCCAGCCGCGTGCCGCACAGAGCCGGCTCGTCGCCGCGCCGATGCCGCGCCCGCCGCCGGTGACGAGCACGCTGCGCGAAGCGCCCGCGGCGTCATTCGTCATCGTCGCCGCTGCCTCCGCGCGAGTCGCCGTCGGTGCCGCTCTGTTCCTTGGCCTTCTTGTCGAGGATGGCCTGCATCGGCGCCAGGCCCTCGATGAAGCAGTCGACCGGCACCGGGCGTGCCACGCGCAAGGCCGGCGGAAACAGATGGTTCATGTACAGCTCCTCGCCGGGGCGCCCGGTGCGCTGCACGTTGAACCAGAGCTGCAGCGCGACACCGGCGACGAAGCCGGCGACGGTGACGGCGCGCATCAGGCGCTGCCGGCCCGGCTCG
>JANXWR010000387.1 GCA_025351025.1 Burkholderiales bacterium
TCCTGAGCGGCCTCAGCTGGAGCCACCGTGCCGGCACCGCGCGGACCGCCTGCGAGCAGGTCTTCGAGGCTAGGCGATGCCGGCAGATCGACTGGATCGCCGGCAAGACCGGCACGCCGAGCTTTCCGGGCGACAAGCTCTCGCTCGATGCCATCAGCGCCCTTTGCCGCGACGGCGCCGCCGCAGCCGGACAAGCGACACGGCTGGGTGTCTGCGTATCGCTGCGGCCCTACAAGTGGTACGTGGCGACCTTTCGCGGCGATCGCTCCGCCAGCGGTCCGTGGACCAAGGCGATCGCCGTGCTCACCGAGCGCAACTGGCTGCGCGCTGGCGGCCACGTGCACGGCGCCGGCGACCTCGGCCCCAACCCGTCAGCCGAAATCGCGATGCAGATCGTCGGCCGCGAGACCGCTTTCATCGAGAGCCCTGCCCCATGAGCGCCGCCAGCCAGCCCCGTCCACTCACGCCCGAGGCGGCCCTGCCGGCGCCGCTGGTGTGGACCTTCAACGGCCCCTTCGAGCGCTGCCTCGGCGACATCGAGGACGCGCTGCGCCGCGCCCTCGTGCTGGTGGGCGACGTCTCGCGCATCGCCGTGCTCGTCGATCTGTCGCTGCCGACGCTGCTCGCGCGCGTGCGCGCCGGCGACCATCTGCAGCCGGCTTGGGGCCGCTTCGTCGCACGCGTGTCGTCGGAATATGGATTGCCCACCGTTCCCCGGGTGCGCCAGCTGCGCACTACTGGGCCTCTCGCCACGCTCGTGGTGGGGTATCGAAGCTGACCAGAAGGATCTCGTCATGAGCGTCAAATCGTGGGTGCTGCAGCGCGTGCAGGGGATTGGCCGTGCAGCCCGGCGCGCCGATCTGCCGACACGCGACACGCTGCCGAGCCGCGAGCCCGAGCTCGAAGGCGCGGCCGCCGAGGTGCGCGCACGTGCCGGCCTCTTCGCCGAGCCGGCCCTTGCCAGCGCGGAGCAGCTCGGCGCCTACGCGCCTCTCATCGACGCGTTGCGCGAGGAGCTCGAGCACTTCGTCGCCAGCCACGTGCGCCTGCACGTCGTCATCGCCGACCGCGACCGCTTCGTGCTCACCGCTATCGGCGTGCGCTCGCCCGGAGGCCCTGGCACGCGCGAGCGTCTGCAGCAGTTCATGCGCGAGTTCCGCCCGGAGCAGGTGAAGCGCTACATCTCGCGCGAGGTGATCGGCCGCCTGCCGAACGCGGCGGTGATCGACCTCTCGCAGTTCGCCGGCCTTTCCGATCTCGAGGCCCATTCCAGCGAGGCCGGCGACGAGTACGCCGAGCTGATCGCCGCGCTGCGCACCGAAGCGACACCGGCGGCATCGCCGTACGAGATCAGCGTACTTGGCCGCTGGACCGAGGCGGACGCGCAGCCCGTCGACAACGGTGGCGGACGCGGTCGGCCCACGCCCTCGACGCCACTCGCCGGCAAGCGCGCCACCTTCGAGCTCGACGACGGCGAGGGCCAACGCCAGGCGGTGCTGAACACCGTGGCGCCGGGCCGCCGCTATGTGGTCGGCAAGGGCCTCGACTGCGACATCCCTATCAGCGGCACCTACACCAGCCGTCGCCACGCCGAGCTTTGGACCGAGCGCGGCGCGTGGTTTGTGTGCGATGCCGGCTCGACCAACGGCATCCGCGTCGAGCCGCCGGCAGGCAGCAGCGAGCAGGTGGCGATCTCTGGCGGCAACGGCGGGCGCGCCAGCGACCTGCGTGTGCTACCCGTGCAAGCGGGCAGCCGCATCGTGTTCTCGGCCCGCGCGGAAGGTCCGCCGTCCGACTATCCCTGGCTTGCCCTGCGCCACGCCGTGGCCCAGGCGGGCGGCGCTCAGCCCGCCTCCGTCGCGCCGATGGCCGCCGCGACGCTGCAAGTGCCGGTCACCGAAGCCGAGGTGCGCGTGCCGGCTGCTGCCGAAGCCCGCGCGCCCGAGCCGCGACAGCCGAGTGCCGTGCCTTCGACGCCGCGCACCGCCGTCCTCCACACGCGCGCACTCGAGCCAGCCTTCGTGATCGGAGAATCCAGTGAAGGCAGCGAGCGCAAGCACGTCGTGCGCGCGAGCGAGCTGCCCATCAGCATCGGCCGCTCGCGTGGGCAGACGATCGTCATCGACTGGCGCCACGCCGGCGTCTCAGGCCACCACGTCGAGATTGACCGCCTTGACGCCGACGCGGCCGAGGGCATCGTCCACGGCGACAACGGCGTCGCCATCGGCACGTTCCTCGTGGACCCCGGCACGCGCTTTCGCTGGGCGGCCGGCGAGACGATGGTGCTTGGCGGGGCGCTGCCGGGCGAGCCGCCCTGCGCGCTGACCCTGGTGCGCCGGCAGGGGAACTGAAGATGGCACCGCCCACTTCCAGCCCGAACCTGCTGACGCCGATCGAACCCGACCGCGCGGCGCGCTTGCACGTCGTGGCGCGCGCGCCGGCTGTGAGCGAGGCCGTCTTTCCGACCGCCTCGGGCCGGCTAGTCGTGGCCGCCGCATCCGCCTGCGGCCGGTACCACGAGGTCAACGAGGACACGCACAGCGAGCTGGCCGGCACTGGCCGGCTCTTCGTCGTCGCCGACGGCGTCGGCGGCGGCGCGATGCCCCAGCTCGCGAGCCGCCTGCTCGTCGACCACTTGCACGACTCGCTCGACGGCCAGCCGATCAATGCGAACGCCGTTTCCGTGGCGATGCTGTACGCCGACCGTGCCATCGCCGCCGCCCTCGCCCGGGTGACGGATCGCCCGGGGGCAGCGACGGTGGCGCTCTGCGCGGCGCTCGACCCCGCCGCCGCCAGCTGGCTCGTCAGCTGGGTTGGCGACTGCCGCGTGTATCGCTGGTCGCCCGCCGCCGCGCGCCTCGATGCCCTGACCGTCGACGACACCTTCGGCCACCTTGGCGAAGCCGCGCCGCCGGGCGGCTCGCCCGACGACCCCGCACGCATGGTCGGCAACGGCGCGACCGCCGGTGCCAACTGTGCCCGCCAAACGCTCGCACCGCGCGAGCTGCTCGCGATCTGCAGTGATGGCGTCCACAAGCATCTCGGCGCGGCCGAATGGCGACGTGTGCTCGCGGCGTCGCTCCCGTTAGCCGCGCGGTGTGAGGCCCTGGTGGCGAAGGCGCGTGCCAATGGCAGCAACGACGACGCGACCCTGCTGCTCGTCGAGCGCCAGCCGCGCGAGCGTCATCGCGCGCCGATCGGCCGCGAAGGGACCCCGTCATGACGCCGGCCGATATCGACCGCGTGTTCGGGCGCAGTCGCCTGCGCATGGTCACGGGCGACCACGTCGAGGTATTCCGCGAGGCTGCAGCGCGCGGTGAACGCCGCCGCTACACCAAGCGCTTTCTGGCCACGCCCGACGGCGACTTCCGCGCCTGGACGGAGCGCGAGTGGCGCATCCTCGCTCGCCTCGTCGGCCATGGCTTGAAGCCGGTGCCGGAGGTGGTTCAGTTCGACAGTGGCTCGGCCGACCGCTCGGCCCTCGTGCAGACCTACGACGCTGGCATCACCGTCGACCACTGGGCGACGCTGCTGCCGCTCGAACGAGACGGCGCTCTATTCAAGAACGTGTTCGAGGACTGCGCGCACTGGTGGGCGCTGGCCCGCCACACGCTGCTCGCTCTCGACGCCATCCACGAGCTGGGTCTCGTCCACCTCGACCTGAAGGCCGACAACGTCTGCATCCCGGTTGGCCCGCTCGGTTTCGACCCCTGCGCCGGCAGCGAACGCTCGCTGCATCCGCGCTTCGGCGACATAACGCTGATCGACTTCGCTTTCTCGCTGGTCTCGGGCGAGCCGCTGAAGAGCGCGCTGCCTATGGCGGCCCAGCCCGAGTACGTCTACCAGTCGCCGCGCCTACTGCACGCCCTCGAGGTCGGCCGCAGCGGCGACCTCGGCGAAACGCGTCACCTCGACTGGCGCTGCGATTTCTTTAGCCTCGCCGCGATGCTCTCGCGCTACCTGCCTGAGCCCGGGGAATCTGCGGGCCGCGCATGGACGTCGGCGCGCCACGCGAGGGCCAGTGCTTTTATGCGCCGGCTGATCGAGGTGCACGACCTCGAACTGCCGGCGAGGCGCCCACATGCCCAGCTCGTCGCCCTTGCCACCGAAACCCTGGCCCAGCCCGACCTGCGGCTTTCTCTGCAGCGCGGCTGGACCCTTGCCCTCGACGCGGCGACCGCCTCGCGAGACGCGCCGACGCCGATCACGCGCGTGGCGCCACCGCTCGTGGCGTATACCACGCCGGTGCGCCCGCGGCCGGCTGAGCCGCGGCGTGGCCAGCCGCGCATGTCGCCCGTTGCCGCCAGTTCTGACGTCGCTCTCGCAGCGTCCGTGACGCCGATCGCCTCGCCGCCGCACACGCCCACGCCGCACGCGCTCGCAGCCGAGCTCGAGCCGCTGCCGATGCACGTGAAGCAGAGCGACATCGATGCGCGAAACGCAGCGGCGCGCAAGCGCATGCAGCGGCCAGCATTCCGGTTGTGGTGGGGCACTGCGGGCCTCGCGACAGCCGTGGCAGCCGCGGCCAGCGTGCCCTGGCTGCGAGCGACCTGGTCGTCGTTCGCCGACGCCGCGCCGCCCGTGGAAGCCGCGCTAGCCACGCGTCACGCACCCCGAACGCCGACCTCGAGGCCCTTGACGCCGCCGACCCTCATCGCCGTCGCCCCCGCCCGCGCCCGGGCCGCCAGCGAGGTCGATGCACCCGCTCACGCCATCGTGACCCGGCTGGCCGCGGCCAAGGCTGCTGCACTGCCCGCGGACACCGGGCCGACCGTCCCGCCGAAGTTGCCATCAGTGAGCGGCACCACGCCCGCGCCCGGGCGGCCCGCAGCGCACGCGGCGCAAGCCCTGGCGCCGCGCACCGTGCCACCCAGCCCAGCTCCAACCGCGCGCCCGGCGAACTCGGTAGCGGTGAGTCAGGCGCCGCGCGCATGGCCGGTGGCGCGCAGTTCACACAACGCCGCGGCCGACGCCGCCGCGACCGCACGCCTCGCCCTCCTCGCCAAGGCCCAGGATAACGCCGCCGTCTTGATGCGCGCTCGGGCGGCGCGCGCCGCCTTGACGGTGCCGGTGCCGGCCACGGTGGCCAATCCCTTCCCGGCGCGCCCTACCGACGGCGCCACGCCGTGGGCGATGGCGGGCAGGCCTCCACCGATGGCGGTGCCCATGCCTTCGCTGGCCCCCGCGCCCGCCGCGCCGGCACCGCAGGCCGGCGGCCTGCAGACGGCGTCGAGCGACGCCAGGCCCGTCGAGCCCACCGCCGACTACGATGCGCGCGCCGACGAGCTCATGTCGGCCTTTGTACCGCAGGTCGCGCAGCGCGCCGATCGCGCGGTCGCGCGCACGCTATTCCTTGCCAGTCGGTCGGGCCGCGTCGTCGGCGACGCCGAGGTCGCCGGCGCTGCGGCCCAATTGGGTCGTGGCCCAGCCGACGCACCCAGGATGTCGCTCGCGCCGCGCGAGGCCGACGGGCTGCATGCAGCAGCGCGCGGCGAGTTCGCCCGCCACGGCGCGAGCCGTGAAGCGATGCTGCTGCAGGTGCGGGCCTTCGGCGCCAATCCGATCGACCCCGCTGGCGCCGGCTACCTCGCCTTCCTGCTCGTGCGCCAACACCCGGCCAAGCCTGAAGCCGCACGCCAACTCGCGCTTTATGCACTGGCGATGCACGGCGAACGCTACCCACTGGGCCGCCCGGAAGATTGGTCGACGCTGGCGGTGGCGAACGCCCTGCTTGGCCGCGACCGCGACGCCCAGAACGCCCTCTTGGTGAGCCTGGCCGCGGCGCCGAACGTGGAGCGGCAATGCCGTGCCGCCGTCGACCTGGTCGCTCTCTACGGCGAACGCCTGCGCGCGCCGGCCGAGGCCATGCTGCACAGCGCCCACGACGCGGTTCCGCGAGGCTCGCCCTTCTGCGAGTGGCCGCCCTATTGGGCAGAAACGACGAGCGCGCGCTGACTGGAGCAGCGTGGCGAGCGGGCCCACAAGACCGACGCACAGGCTTCGAAAACCGTCTCACCACGTGAGAACTGAGCCGCGAGCTGTCCGGCTGGCTCGCCGCCAGAACTGGCCGCAAAACTAAGTCTCTACTTCTGACGCACTTTAAGGCTAACGAGGTCGCTGCCGCGCAGCTTGCTGTCGATCCCGCGGTTGAAGAGGGCAAGCTCGCGCACCCGGCTTTCCCTCTGAAGTCGGACTCGGAGCGCCCAGATGTCCTTGAGCTTGAACGGTGCCTTCTGGCCGACGATCTTGCCCTTGTTCCATGGCTCGCGGTTAACAGCGTTGGCGTTGGATCCCATGATGGACTCCCATCAAGTTGAGGGTCTACATGAATGCGCAGGCGATGTCTCGCCGATAACCTCCGTCAAGGGGGCGGCCCGGCCGGACGCTTGCCGAGTGTCAGCTTCCCGTGCAACCGCGAACCATCACTGCCGGCCATGAGCGAACGGTCGCCAACGACCGCTTTACTTCCACATGCCGGCGTGGCCGCTAGGCCGGATACCTCATCCGTGAGATCAACGCGGCAAAGCGAGCATCGCCGTGCAAGCCTTTCCAGCGCGGATCGAGACGGAGCCAGACAAGCCAGTGCGAGCGCTCGTCGAAGGCGCGGTCGAGCCAGCGGAACGCCTCGTCGCTCTGGCCAAGTCCGGCATGGACCAACGCGACGCCGTACGAAGTGACGAAGCGCTGCTTCGAGAGCGCCTCCATTTCCTGCAGCACGGCTTCGGCGTCCTTGATCATGCCCGCCTTGCCATACGTGAAGCCGCGCGCAGCGACGAGCACCGACCACTCCCGCGTCTTCTGCTCGGCGGCGGCTGTCTCGGCGAGCGCAGCGTCGTACTTGCCCTGCTCTAAGAGGGCGCGCGCCAACCAGAGGAGCGCCAACAGGAAGTCGCTCCTCATCGCCAGCACGGACTGCAGCTGGGACACCGCTTCGACGTAGCGGCCGTTGTAGTAGTGGTGAAAGCCGATGTCGGTGTTGATCGCAAGCGAGAGCGGATCTAGCCGGTGCGCCGCTTGCACTTCGCGGAAGCCACGGTCCGGCCGGCCGCTCGCCAGCAGGTACACCGCGTACCACTGGTGCGACACCGGGTCGTTCGGGTTCAGCTCGATCGCGCGGGTGAACTCCGCTCCCGCCCCCTGCCAGTCCCAGTCGAAGTAGAACTTGATGTAAGCCAGCGCGGCGTGCGGCTGGGCGAGCGTTGGATCAAGTTCCAGCGCTTTCAGCGCGTACGGGCGCGCGACAGGAAACGTCGCAGACGGTGCAACGTAGCCGAGGTAACCAAGACTGGTGTGCGCATCGGCCAGCGCCGCGTGTGCCAGCGCGAAGCGCGGGTCGAGTTCGATGGCGCGCCGAAATTGAGCAATCGCGCCTTGGAGGCTCGGCCCCGAACGCTGGCTCCATAGGTAGCGTCCCTCCAGATACGCCTGGTAAGCCTCCGCGTTCGGCGTCGGCGCCGGCATCGGTTGGGCGTTATATGCGCCCGCCAGCGAGCCGCGCAGCACGCCGGCAACGTCGTGCGTGACACGCGACTCGAGTGCGGGCAGCTCCGCCAGCGCCACCTCGTACGCCGCGCTCCACACCTGCGCGTCCCGTCCGACGTCGACCAGCTCGACGCGAAGAGTGAAGACGTCGCCTGCTCGTGACAGCCTGCCTGTGACGATCGCGCTGGCGTCAAGCGCGCGACCGGCAGCGGAAGGATTGGCCGCCGCGTCCTTGAAGCGGAATGCCGATGCTCTCGGCGCCACGCGCAATTCCGTGATTCGCGTCAACCCATCGATGACGCTTTCGACGATGCCATCGGCCAGGTAGGCGCTTTGCGGGACGTCGACGGCGAACGGCAGCACGGCGACCGACGAAAACTTCCGGGTTTCGGGCCGACGCAGCCAGCGCCAGCCGCCCACTGTCGCCGCGAGGGCAGCAAGACCGCCGATCACGAAGGCAACCGTCCGACGCGGGACGGCGTGGACCGCGTCCGCGCTGGGCACTTGGGGCAGGCCGTCCCGGGTCAGCGGCTGCTCGCCGGGCGAGGCGACCCGCGCATCCGTGGCGACATCGCCCACCTCGACCGCGGCATTGAACCGATAACCCTGTCGCGGCACCGTCACGATCCATTCGCCTTCAGGTGCGGCCCCGAGCACTTTGCGGAGTGCCGAGACGTTCACGCTCAGGTTCACCTCCTCGACGACGACACCGGGCCATGCCGCCTCAAGCAGCTCGTCCTTGGTCAGCAGGTGCCCGGCATGTCGGACGAGCGTGACGAGAAGATCGAACGCCTTGCCGTGAGCGCCACCGGCTTGCCGTCTGCCAGCAGCAGACGTTCGCTGGGCACCAGCACAAAGCGGCCGAAGCGAAAAGTCGCTTGCTCGTGAGGTTTCATGCTGCTGCGCAGGCGATTTGCAGGCGAAATCCAGGCGATTCGCAAGGACGACCGCTGGAGTGATCGAGATCATGGCACGGCCAGCTCTCGGCCACATCCCTTGGAGGCAACCATGAATGCACTCACCTTTTCTCGCCTTCGGCGCACCGCGTTGGTGGGACCCCTGTTCGTCGCGGGCGCCCTGGCCCTTCCGCCGATCGTCGCGAGCGCGGCAGGCGAGGACGACGTACGCGCGGTCTTCGATCAGTTCGTCAAGGCGCAGAACGCGCACGACGTGGCTGGCGTGCGCGAGTTGCTGCTCGATTCGCCAAATTTCCTGTGGGTCACCCGCGGTGCGCCGGTCTGGGGGCGCGAGGCGGCCCTCAAGCGGTTCGAATCTCTGTATCAGGGCACCTGGAAGCTCTCGCCGGACATGTCCAACCTGAAGACGGTCCTCGTGAGCGAGTCGACCGCACAGCTCTACATCCCGATCACCTTCAACATCGGAGCGCCTGGCCAGCCAGCGCCGGACACGCCGTTCCTGATGAACCAGACTCTCGTGAAGACGGCTGCCGGCTGGCGGATCGCCAACATCTTGCCGATACCACTTCCGGCACCCGCCGCCGCGCCGCCGAAATGACGCCACGACCTCGGGCGAGGCTCGGCCGGCGCGGGAGCGCCCGGCCAAAAGGACGGCTTTGAGAATCCTGAAGTGGCTCAGGCTTAGTTCCGCTTCGGGAGTGCTCATTCGCAGCCAACGGAAGCTGCCACTGGCCTTGCTTGCGTCACTACTTCGATCTCCAACGTATGGCAGGTTCCAAAGTAGCGCAGCCGGACGCCTGGAATAGAGCTGACCTCCGCCGTTCGTAGAAGGCTATGAGATCGATGCTTGGTCCCTTTGGCAGACCTACCACGGCGTTGTAGTTCCCGCGTCGCGACTTGCCGTGTCGCACCTTAGCTACGCCTTCAGTAACTGCCCGGCTTGAGCACCACCTTGGTCCAGCCCTCCTTTCGCTGGTCGAAGTTCTCGTACGCCTCGGGTGCCT
>JANXWR010000445.1 GCA_025351025.1 Burkholderiales bacterium
CGCATCGCCTCTGTGAGGCCGCCGGTCTTCGAGAGGTCGGGCTGCACGATCTGGACATGGCCGTCCTCGAGCAGCGTGGCGAATTCGTAGCGTGTGAAATGGTTCTCGCCGGCGGCCAGAGGCACGCGGCCCAGCGACGCCGCGATCTTGTAGGCGCGCCGGTCCTGCGGCGGGAATGGCTCCTCCAGCCAGGCGATGCCGGCATCCTCGAATGCCGGCATGACGCGGCGCACGTCGTCGATGGTGTAGGCCGTGTTGGCGTCGACCATCAGCTCGATGGCCTCGCCCACTGCCTTGCGCACCGCAGCCACGCGGGCGATGTCCTTACCGGCGGTGTCGCCGACGCGCAGCTTCAGCGCGCGGTAGCCGTTGCCGACGTGGTGCAGCGCTTCGTCGGCCAACGCCGCTGGTTCCTGGTAGCCAAGAGCGATGCCGCCGGCGTAAGCCTTGATCGGCTTGGCCGCGCCGCCAAGCAGGCGGTACAGCGGCCAGCCGGTCAGCTGGCAACGCAAGTCCCACAGCGCCATGTCGATGCCGCTCAGTGCCAGCGCGGCGGCGGCGCCCATGCCGTGACTGGCCAGCTGCATCTTGTAGACGCGAGCCCAGACGCCGGCGACGTCGCAGGCATCCATGCCGAGCACCAGCTCGCGCATGGTAGTGTCGATGAGCCGCGCGATCGCGCCCGGGGCGCGGCCGTGGTGGGCCTCGCCCCAGCCGACGTGGCCTTCATCGGTTTCGACGCGCACCAGCACCGAGTCGCGCTTGACGCTGCGGCCGATGCCCAGGCTGACCGACTTGTTGGCGGGAACCGGAAAGGAGATGGGGACGGCGCGAAGATCGGCGATGCGCATGGCGGCCTTTCGGTTCAACGGTGAGGTCCGAGAAAGACCTCGGGGTTCACGATGTTCGACGGCCGCTCGCCGCGCAGCAGCGCGAGCATGGTCTCGACCGCGCCGCGGCTCATGCCCTCCATGCTGGTCGCCGTGATGCCCGCAACGTGCGGCGTCAGCAGCAGGCGGGGTGCGTTGAAGAGCTCCTCGTCGCCCTGCAGTGGCTGACGATCGTGAACGTCGAGCGCCGCGCTGCCGAGCCGGCCGTCGCGCAGGGCCGCCAGCACCGCGGCGGTGTCGATGACCGGGCCGCGTGACACGTTGATGAGGATCGCGCCTGGCTTCATCGTGGCCAGTGTGGCGGCATCAACCAAGCCGCGGGTCCGGTCATTGAGCGGGCAGCAGAGGACCACGACGTCGGCCTGCGCGAACAGCGCTTCCTTGGTCGTCGCTGTCACATGCGCTGGCAAGGACTCGGGCCGTCGCGTCAGGCCGACGACGCGCATACCAAGGCCCGCCGCGGCCGCCGCGAGACGCGTGCCGACTCCGCCCACGCCGACAATGCCGCAGACGCTGCCGCCGAGCTCGGCGCCGCCGTCCGCGAGCGGCCGGGCTGCAGCCCAGCCGTTGCTGCGCAAGCGGGCGTCGATGCCGGCCAGGCCACGCCGCAAGTGCAGCATCGCGGCGATGCAGTACTCGGCGACCGCGGCGCTGTTCGAGCCCGGCAGGTTGGCGACCGGAATGCCGAGCACGGTGGCGGCCGCGACCGGGATCATGTCGAGGCCGACGCCATGGCGCACGACGGCGCGCAGGCGTGTCGCATTCTCGAACACGTCGGGCGCGAGCTGGGCCCGCACGATCAGACCGTCGACATGGGCGACCAGCCGTGCCAGCGTGGCCGGCGTAGTGTCGTCTGCGACGACGACCTCGCAGTGCTGCTGCAGCACCGGCCGCCACTGCGGATGGATCGCGTTGGTCAACAGGACTCGCGGCTTATCGGTCAAGGAATGGCACTCCTGCACGGACGGGATTGGAAAGACGCCCGAGCCCTTCGAGCTCGACCGTGACAGTGGTTCCCGGCAGCAGCCAAGCCGCCGGTGTGTGCATCGCTGCGACGCCAGCCGGCGTGCCGGTGGCGATGACGTCGCCCGGTTCCAGCGGCATGCGATGCGAGATGTACTCGATAAGCGCCGCGATGTCGAACAACATCGTGCGCGTCGAGCCGTCTTGCAGAAGTCGGCCGTCGATGTCGAGGCGGATGCGAACGCCGTACGGATCCGGCAGCTCATCGGCCGAGACCAGCGAGGGCCCCAACGGTGACGACGCCGGCAGATTCTTGCCGCGCACGAAGTTGCCGCCGTCTTCTTTGACCAGACTGCTGCCACTGACATCGTTGTGCACTGTGTAGCCGGCGACGAAGCGCATCGCGTCAGCGCGCGAAACGCGCAGTGCGCGGCCGCCGATCACGGCGGCGAGCTCGCCTTCGTAGCCGACGTTGTCAACGTCGGGCGGTACCAGGATCGACTCGCCCGGGCCGATCACGGTGCGCCCCGAGCGCATGAAGATGACGGGCTCCGCGGGCGCCGCCATGCCGCGCTCGGCGAGCGCATCGGTGAAATTGAAGGCCGCGCCGACGACCTTGCCGGGCCGTGGCAACGGCGCGAGCAGGTGCACATCGGCCAGTGCCCGGATTGCATCGGCATGAAAGCGCACATGGGCGAGTCGCGCCACCCAGGCCGCGAGACCGTCGTCGAGCAAGGCCTGCAGCGTGGGTGGCGTGTCGCCCAGCAGCGTTCTGCAGGCAGGGTGCGAAAGATCAGCGACACAGTCGCCGAGCAACACGCCGGCGACGGCATTGCCTGCCGGTGTGGAAAGCGTGACGAAGCGCATCGCAGCGTCGGCTCAGGCGACGCGGTAACGGTCGAGAATCTGGCGATCGATTTCGATGCCAAGGCCCGCGCCGGTCGGAATCGAGACCTTGCCTCGTTTTTGCACGATGGGCTCCCGGGCCAGCAGGTCGCGGAACGGGTTCTCGCACTGCTCGAACTCGAACATCGGTGGCGTCGGCCGAAAGCTCGGCGGCTGGTCCGGTAGCGCAGCAAGGAAATGCAGAGTCGCGGCGACGCCGATCACTGAGCCCCAAGCGTGCGGCACGCATTCGACGCCGTGCGCTGCGGCCAGGGTCGCGATCTTGCGACACTCGCTGATGCCGCCGGCGGCACAGACGTCTGGCTGCACGATGTCCATCGCCTTGCGCACGACAAGGTCGCGGAATCCCCAGCGCGTCATCTCGTTCTCTCCGCCGGCGACCGCGATGTCGAGAGCCCGCGTCACCTCCACATAACCGTCGATATCTTCCGGCGAGATCGGCTCCTCGAACCATTCAACGTCGAGCTGCTCGAGTTCGCGGCCAATGCGGATCGCCTGCGGCACGGTCAGGCAGTGGTTGGCGTCGACCATCAGCCGCCTGTCGTCGCCGATCGCCTCGCGCACCGCGGCGACACGACGGATGTCGAGCTTCGGATCGCCAAGACCGATCTTCATCTTCACCGCGGTAAAGCCTTCCTCAACATAGCCTCTCGCTTCCTCGACCGCTTCCTCGACGAGCCGATCCATGTCGATGAAGTACAGGCCGGTGGCATAGGCCGTAACTTCGGTGCGGTGGGCGCCGCCGATCAGCTTGTGGATAGGTCGTCCGCAGGCCTTGCCGATGATGTCCCACAGCGCGATGTCGATGCCGCTCAGGGCCGACGCGGCCATGCCCTTGCCGCCGTAATCCTTGATGCGGTTGTAGAGGTCTTCCCAGATGACCTCGACGTCAAAGGCGTCGCGGCCGACGACGCGCGGCGCGAACTGCGTTTCGATGTAGGCCTTGGCCACCGCCGAGGGCCCATAGCACTCGCCCCAGCCGACGATGCCGTCGGCAGTCTCGATCTCGACGATGCATGAGCCGCGCGTCTTGTACAGCCAGCCTCGCGAGGAGGTGAAGGGCCGCTCCACCGGTGCGGAGACGACGTGGCAGGTTACTTTCTTGATCGGGGTGGGGTTCATGTCAGGCTTTCACTTCTTTTCTTCAACGAAGACCTTCTTGCCAACATCGTTCAGCGATTTCTGGACGCTATCGATCTCCTTGCCGAGAGCGGCCCCGGTCAGGTTGTCGACGACCGCACCGCCCTTATCGGAGGCGGCCTTGAATTGCGGGCTCTGGATCGCCTTGTTGAAGATCTCGATCAAACGCGCGCGCAACGGCTCAGGCGTCTTGGCCGGCGCCACGATGTAGGCCATCTGGACCAGCGGGCCGTATGGGAAGACGTCGTAGCCGCGCTCCTTGAAGGTCGGTACGTTTGGCAGCGCCTTGACACGTTCGTTGCCGAACACGCCGATCGGCTTGACGAGGCCGCCGTCGATCTGGCCCTTGCTCTCCGAAGGTTTCAGCACTGCAGCGTCAATTTGCTGACCGGCCAGATCGGTAATGACCTTGGAGCCGCCGGTATAAGGAACGGGAACAACCTCGACGCCGGCCGAGCGGCCAGCCATGACGGCAAAGATGTGGTTGAGGTTGTTGCTGCCCGGCGTGCCGATCGTCACCTTGCCCGGGTTTTTCTTCTCGTAGGC
>JANXWR010000446.1 GCA_025351025.1 Burkholderiales bacterium
GGCGTCCTTGGTTCCCTCCATCAGGCTCGCAGTAGCGTACGAGCCGAACGTCTGGACGACGCCTTGCGAGACGAGGACGATGGCCCCCACGATGGAGAGCGGAACGAGGATGTAGAGCGTGCTGCGGACGAGATCGACCCAGAAGCTGCCGATGGTGCCGGTGGTCTTGCGCGTGAAGCCGCGCACGAGCGCGACGAGCACCGCCATGCCGGTAGCCGCGGAGACGAAGTTCTGGACGGTGAGACCCAGCATCTGCGTCAGGTAGCTCATCGTCGATTCACCGCCGTAGCCCTGCCAGTTGGTGTTCGTGGCGAAGCTCACAGCCGTGTTGAACGACGAGTCCGCCGACACCGCCGCGAGCCCCGCCGGGTTCCCGGGCAGCGAGCCCTGCAGGCGCTGGAGCAGATACACGACGAGGAACCCAGCGAGGTTGAAGAGCAGCGCCGCGACGGCATACGTCTTCCAGGTCATCTCCTCCCTGGGGTCGACCCTGCCGAGGCGGTAGAGCAGCCGCTCGAGCGGCCCGATCACCCGCTGCGCGATACGCGCCTCGCCCTCGTAGACGCGGGCCATGTAGCCGCCCAGCGGCTGGACGACGGCGATGCCGGTGGCGGCAGAGAAGAAGTTCTGCACCGTGAGCGCCAGCATCTGCGTCAGGTAGCTCATCGTCGACTCGCCGCCGTAGCCCTGCCAGTCGGTGTTGGTCACGAAGCTGACCGCCGTGTTGAACGACGAGCCCGCCTCTACGCCGGCCATCGCCTGCGGGTTGAGCGGCAGCACGCCCTGCAGCCTTTGCAGTGCGTAGACGGCGACGACGCCGATGACGTTGAAGGCGACGACGGCGTAGGCGTAGCGCTTCCACGAGCTGCTCTCGTCGGGATCGACGCCGGCCAGCCGGTAGATTGCCCGCTCGATCGCCACGATCGGCTTCAGCCAGCCCGGCAGGCGACCATCGGCAACGGCGGCGAGCCAGCTGCCGAGCGGCCACGCGAGCAACAGCAGGACGAGGAGGAATGCGGCCAGTTGCAGCCAGGCTTGGAGCGTCGGCATCACCGGTTCTCCGCGTTGAAGAGGGCGACCACGAGATACACGAACAAGGCCACGGTGACGATGCCGCAGATCAGGTAGAGGCCGCTCATTTCCGCGCTCCGAGGGCGGCGCAGCCGGCGACGAGGCCGAACACGGCCGCGGCGAAGGCGGCGATCAGGGCGAGATAGGCGAAGTCCACGAAGGCACCATTTCGATTGCGAGCAAGACCGGGAGCGTGCGCCGACGAGCGTCAAACCGGCGTAGAGAGTCGGCCCCGTCGTATCAAGAACCTATCAAGCCCGCCGCCGGCATGCGATGTACCAATGCTCGGAACGCATAGACTGCACGGATGTCCTTCTGGCTGCGCGCCGTCCTGAGCTGGCTGCTCGCACTGGCCCTGCCGATGCAGGGCGTGGCTGCGGCGACCATGCTTCACTGCGCCGAAGCGAGGACGCCAGCAGTCCATGCGCGAGCGGCCGACCTGTCGATGGCGTCGGCCTCGCACCATCACCACCATCGCGTCATGAGTGCGGTCGCGGCATCGGCCAAGACCGACACGCAGATCGCCTCGACCGAGGCGAAGTGCAGCGTCTGCGCAGCGTGCTGCCTCGCGACCGCCCTGCCGGTGGCGATGCGCAGCTTCGACGCGACCGTGCCGGCCGAGTCCTTCGCGCCGGTCATGGCGCGGGTCGATCCGGTGTTTCTCACCGGCGGCCCCGAGCGTCCACCCCGACCGCTGCTCGTCTGAGGCACCGCTACACGCGGTGACGGCGCCGTCGCGCCGGTGTTCTTGTGTCCCTCGTTCCGCGCTCGCGGTCGTGGACCTCGGCACGGCGAAGCACCGGGCGCGCCGACTCTCCCCATTCGATCGAAGGTTCGACCATGCCGTCCATTTCTTTCCGCCATGCCGCGCTGCGGTGCGCGCTGGCGCTCCTTGTCGCTGACCAGGCGGCGGCGCAGACTGCCGCGCCCGAAGCGCCGCCGCATCAACACCATGAAGGCATGGTCATGGACATGGGCAAGGGCGACGCCATGGCCATGCACGACATGAAGGGCCAGCTCGGCCCGTATTCGATGTCGCGCGAGGCCTCAGGTACCAGCTGGCAACCCGAGGCGACGCCGATGGGGATGGTGCAGACGATGCAAGGCGACTGGTCCCTGATGCTGCACGGCTACGCCAATGTCGTCTACGACCGGCAGACCGGCCCGCGCGGCGACCGCAAGGCCTTCAGCGAAAGCATGCTGATGGCGATGGCGACCCGGCCGCTCGGCCCCGGCACATTCGGCCTGCGCGGCATGCTCTCGCTCGACCCGCTGATGGGCAAGAGCGGCTACCCGCTGCTCCTGCAAACCGGCGAATCACCGGACGGCAAGACGCCGCTGATCGACCGGCAGCATCCGCACGACGCCCTCCTGGAGCTCTCGGCCAGCTACAGCCTGCCGCTCGGCGAGGACCGCGCCGCCTTCGTCTATGCCGGCCTGCCCGGCGAGCCGGCGCTCGGGCCGACGACCTTCATGCATCGCTACTCGGGCATGCGCAATCCCGAGGCGCCGATCACGCACCACTGGTTCGACTCGACGCACGTCACCTTCGGCGTCGTCACCGCCGGCGCCATCCAGGGTCCGTGGAAGCTCGAAGCCTCGTGGTTCAACGGCCGCGAGCCCGACGAGCGGCGCTGGAACATCGAGACGCGTCGCTTCGATTCCTGGTCGACGCGGCTGACCTGGAACGCGACAAAGGAGTGGTCGGCGCAAGCCAGCTACGGCTACCTGAAAAGCCCCGAAGCGCTCGAGCCCGAGGCGAGCGTGCGGCGACTGACCGTGTCGGCGACCTGGCAGACGCGGCTCGCCGGCAAGGACTGGGCGACGACGCTGGCCTGGGCCCGCAACGACAAGCGCGCGCCCGAGGGCCGCGGGCTGTCGCCGGCGCTGCTGCTCGAATCGACCTGGGTCGTCGCCGACCGGCATACGTTGTTCGGCCGCCTCGAGCAGGTCGACAAGGACGAGCTGTTCGCACCCGGCGATCCGATGCACGGGCAGAGCTTTCGCGTGCGCAAGCTCTCGCTCGGCTACGTCTACGACTTCGTCTCGGCCGGGCCGCTGCGCTGGGGCCTGGGCGGCGTGCTCGGCGTGCCGCGCGTGCCTGCGGCGCTCGATGCGGCGTATGGTCGCAACCCGATGTCCTATCTGCTCCTCCTGCAAGCGAGGGTTGCGCCATGACCGAACTCAAGGACCCGGTCTGCGGCATGACCGTCACCGAACAATCGAAGCACATGCACGAGCACGCTGGCGAGCGCTTCTACTTCTGCAGTGCCGGCTGCAAGACGAAATTCGCCGCCGACCCGGCGAAATACCCCACGCCCACGCCGGCCGTCGCGGTCGTCGAGGCGGCGCCGCCGGGCGCGGTCTACACCTGCCCGATGCATCCCGAGGTGCGCCGGGACCATCCCGGCGCCTGCCCCAAGTGCGGCATGGCGCTCGAGCCCGAGATGCCCGGTCTCGACGACGCCGAAAGCCCCGAGCTGGTCGACTTCCGGCGCCGCTTCTGGTGGACCCTGCCGCTGACCGTCGTCGTCGCGACGCTGGCCATGGCCGGCCACCGCATGGCCTTGCTCGAGCCGGCCGTGCAGGGCTGGGTCGAGCTGCTGCTCAGCGCGCCGATTGTGCTCTGGGCCGGCTGGCCCTTCCTCGTCCGCGGCGTGGATTCGGTGCGCAACCGCAGCCCGAACATGTGGACGCTGATCGGCCTCGGCACCTCGTGCGCCTTCGTCTACAGCGTCGTCGCGACGATCGCGCCGGGCGCGTTTCCGGCGTCGTTCGTCTCGATGGGCCGGGTCCCGGTGTACTTCGAGGCGGCCGCGGTCATCATCTCGCTGACCCTGTTCGGGCAACTGCTCGAGCTTCGGGCCCGCGCGCAGACATCGGCGGCGATCAAATCGCTGCTCGGCCTGGCACCCAAAACGGCGCGGCGCATCCGTACCGACGGCAGCGAGGAAGACATCCCGCTGACGCACGTCCACCTCGGCGACTCGTTGCGCGTGCGGCCCGGCGAAAAGGTGCCGGTCGACGGCGTCGTCGTCGAAGGCAGCAGCGCCGTCGACGAATCGATGCTCACCGGCGAGCCGATGCCGGTGGCCAAGCGCGCCGGCGACAAGCTGATCGGCGCGACCCTCAACACCAGCGGCGCCCTCGTCATGCGCGCCGACAAGGTCGGCTCGCAGACCGTGCTCGCGCAGATCGTGCAGATGGTGGCCCAGGCACAGCGCAGCCGGGCGCCGATGCAGCGCATGGCCGACCGCGTCGCCGGCGTCTTCGTGCTGGCCGTGATCGGCGCCGCCGCGCTGACCTTCCTCGCCTGGGGCCTGTGGGGGCCCGAGCCCCGCTGGGTCTATGCGCTGATCAACGCCGTCGCCGTGCTCATCATCGCCTGCCCATGCGCGCTCGGACTCGCCACGCCGATGTCGATCATGGTCGCCACCGGCAAGGCGGCGACGCGCGGCATCCTGTTTCGGGACGCGGCGGCAATCGAGAACTTTCGCCGTGTCGATACGCTCGTCGTCGACAAGACCGGCACCCTCACCGAAGGCAAGCCCTCGCTCGACCGCGTCGTCGCCGCGCCGGGCTTCGGCGAAGGCGAGGTGCTGCGACTCGCGGCAAGCCTCGAGCAGGGCAGCGAGCATCCGCTCGCCGAGGCCATCGTGCGCGCCGCGCGCGAACGCGGCCTCACGCTCGACAAGGCCGAGGGCTTCGAGTCGGCCAGCGGCGTCGGCGTGCGCGGCCGGCTCGGCGGCCGGGCGATCGCGCTCGGCAACACGGTGTTCATGGGTGAGGCCGGCGCGACCATCGATGCCATGAAGGACGAGGCGGAAACGCTGCGCGGCGAGGGCGCGAGCGTGGTCTACCTCGCGGTCGACGGCCAGCCAGTGGGCATGCTCGCCATCACCGACCCGGTCAAGGCGACGACGGTCGAGGCGCTCGCCGCGCTGAAGGCCGCGGGCATCCGCGTCGTCATGGCCACCGGCGACGGCCTGACCACGGCGCGGTCGATCGCGGCCCGGCTCGGCATCGACG
>JANXWR010000394.1 GCA_025351025.1 Burkholderiales bacterium
CCGCGCTCGAGCGAGAGAGCGTGGGCCCGTTGATCGCTGATACGTTGCGGATATCCCCGGCCGATGCTACGCCGCTCGCGGCGCTCGTTATCGCGAAGACGCAGGGCAATCCGTTCTTCGTACGCCAATTTCTGCGCACGCTGGAAGAAAAAAAGCTGCTCGCGTTCAATGCGGTGACGGCGCGTTGGATCTGGGACATCTCTCGTATCGAGCAAGAGCAGATCTCCGACAACGTCGTCGAACTCGTCACCGAGCGCATCGGTCGGCTTTCGACCGCGGCGCAACGTTTGGTTCAGCTCGCTTCCTGCATCGGCAACCACTTTGACCTGCATACACTCGCTGTTGTGTCCGGCGGGACGCCGCGCGAGACGGCAGCCGCCCTCGCCGAACCGCTCGCGCAAGAAATCGTGGCCCCGATCGGCGAGGGCTACAAATACGCGCCTTGGTCTGGAATGTCTGGCGAGGCCGACATTCTCTACAGGTTTGCCCATGATCGGCTACAGCAGGCTGCCTACGCGATGACGCCGGCCGCCGAGCGGCCACGGCTCCACGATCATATTGGCCGCCTGATCATGCAGCGCTCGACGCCCCAGCAGCGTGAGGAGCGCCTGTTCGAGATTGTCGCTCACCTCAACCACGCCACGGTGATGCTGGCTTCGTCTGACCAGTGCGCCGAGCTCGCGCAGCTGAATCTGCTCGCCGGCCAGAAGGCGAGAGGCTCCAATGCCTACGAGGCGGCGCTCTCGCATTTCACGGCCGGCCTCGAACTAGTTAAAGCCACGGGTTTTGATCCTCGCCTGCGCCATGAGCTCAGCGTTGGCCGCATCGAGGCCATGTATCTTTGCGGTCGATTTGAGGAAGCCGAGCGCGTAGCTGAGGCGCTTCTCGCGCGGACCGTTCTTCCGTTCGAAAAGGTGGAGGTTCTGGAGCAGCTCGTGCTGGCACACACCACGCGGCTGCAATATCGCAAGGCGATCGAAACCGCTGTCCGCGCGCTCAAACTGCTCGGCGAAAACATCCCTGCACGTCCAAGCCAGCTGCACGTGTTGACTGAACTCGCGCGCACCAAGCTGGCGCTGGCGGGCAAGCAGCCCGACGACATGCTCGCGCTGCCTCGTATGCAGAACCCGCAAAAGCTCGTGGCGATGCGAATGCTGATGCTGGCCACTGCGCCCGCATATTTCGAGAACCAGAACTTACTTCCACTGCTCGCCCTGCGCATGGTGCGGCTGTCGGCGCGCTACGGCAACGCCGCCCATTCGGCCTATGGCTATGTCATGTATGGATTGGTTCACTGCGGTGTCTTGAACGACATGCCTCGCGGACTGGCCTTCGGCCGGCTGGCGTTGAAGGCGATCGACCTGTTTGACGCGCGGGACATTCGCGGGCGCATATCGATGGTTCTGGGCGGCTTCATTCTGCATTGGAACGGCCCGCTGATCGACACACTACCGCACTTCAACGACGGCGCGAATGCGTCGCTGGAAGCCGGTGATCTCGAGTTCCACGGATACAATCGCTATGCCGTCGCATCCTATGCGTTCATGAGCGGGATGCCGCTCGACAAAGTGACCGATTTGCTGGACAGGGGCTACGCGGCCGTATTGGAGCACAAACACGAGAAGACACAGCGCGTGTTCCGCATGGCTAGGCAAGCGGTGGGCGAGTTGCGTGGTGGTAAGGCTACCGAGGAGGCGATCCCCTTCGACGAGGTGGCCGAAGTCGCCTACTGGACCGAACGCGACCGTATGGCGCTCGCCTATTACTATAAGTATCGGATCCTGAAGCAGTTCATGGCCCGCGACCTTGAAGGCTGCGTTGCGAGCGCCCGCGTGATCGACGAGAACTTCAACGTCGTGATGGGCATGGCATTCTCCGCCTATTACCTGCCGTACCAGTCGCTGGCGCTGATCGGACTGCTCCCGCGAATGGTGGGTAGCGCCCGCCTGGCGGCCATGCGCACGATCCGGCGCAATCAGCGTCGGCTACGCGTCTGGTCGAAGAATGCTCCCGGGAACTACCTGCATAAATGGGCTCTGGTGAACGCGGAGCTTGCGCGGCTGGGGGGGCGCGAATTGGAAGCCGAGCGCGCGTATCAGGAGGCGATCCAGCTGGCGAGCCGCCACGGGGCCTTGCCCGACGAAGCACTTGCCCACGAACTCGCCGGTGAATTCGAGCTCGCGCGCGGCCGCGTAACTTCCGGCCGCGCTCATCTGTTCGAGGCGCGGGATGCCTATCGGCAATGGGGTTCGCTCGCGTGGGTCGACCACCTGGAGAGACGTCACGCCGAAGTCATTCGAGTCGAACGGGAAAAAGGCGCGTCGATCACTTCTTCGATGACCGCGATGTATTCAAGCGAGACCAAGGGGCTGGTCGACATCGCCGCGTTCACTCGCGCGGCCAACGCGATTTCCGGGAAGACCGTCGTTCACGACGTCGCCGCCGAGGTTATCGAGGCGGCGGTGATGGACGCTGGAGCGACACGCGGCCTGTTGTTGCTTGCACAGGGCAACGAACTCGTCATCCAGGGAGAGACGAGCGCAAGCAAGTGCGCTGATACTTCGCACGGATTGCTCTTCGCCGGTTCGGGCAAGGGGCCCGAGCGTCTGGTCAATTATGTCGCCCGCACGCGCGAAAGCGTCGTGCTCGACGATGCCATTCGCGACGAGACCTACGGCGATGATCCGTTCATCGTAGAGAAGCGCCCACTCTCCGCCTTGTGCATGCCGCTCCTCGACCGCGGCGAACTCGTTGGACTGCTCTATGCAGAGAACAGTCTGGCGCGCGGCGCCTTCACCGCCGATCGCATCCACACGCTACAATTGCTCGCCTCGCAAGCCGCGATCTCGCTCGAAAACGCGCGGCTCTACCAGGAGATCCGCTCGCACGCCAACGCGCTCGAGGTCAAAGTGAAGGAGCGCACACGCGAGCTCGAAGATGCGTACGGAATGCTAAGGGAGATATTCGGTAAGTATGTGCCGCGAGGCGTCGCCGAGGCGATCGTGGCGGGTGGAGGTTCGCTGCGGCCGACACAAACTCTGGCGACCATTTTCTATTCCGACATTCAGGGGTTTACCAGCATCGTCGAGCGCATGCAGCCCGGACGGCTAATCGACATGCTGAACGAATATTTCTTGACGGTGATCGAGCCGATCGAACGCAACGGCGGCATAGTGAACCAGTTTCTG
>JANXWR010000475.1 GCA_025351025.1 Burkholderiales bacterium
TCCCGTCGGAGGCGCGCAGGATCGACTCAAGGGCAGGGATCGCTTCGCTGCGCTCGATCTTGGCGATCAGCTGCGGCTTGTGCTTCCACGGCTCGCCGGCGACGTAGATGATGGAGTCGATGATCGTCAATCCGGTGCCGACGCGGGCCGAGGTCAGCGACGTCGCCAACGCCGTCCTCGACGGCACCGACGCGGTGATGCTGAGCGCAGAGACGGCGGCCGGCCGCTATCCGGTCGAGACGGTCGAGATGATGGCCTCGATCTGCGTCGAGGCCGAGCGCGCCGAGGAGATCTCGCTGGACGCCGGCTTCGTCAACAAGACCTTCGGCCGGATCGACCAGTCGATCGCCATGGCGGCTCTCTTCACCGCCTACCACCTCGGCTGCAAGGCGATCCTCGCCCTCACCGAGTCGGGCTCGACGGCGCTCTGGATGAGCCGGCAGAAGATCCACGTGCCGATCTTCGGCCTCACGTCGCAGATCAAGAGCCAGCGGCGGATGGCGATGTACCGCAACGTCACGCCGCTGCTGATGCCGAACTTCGACGACCGCGACACCGCGCTCGCCCACGCCGAGCAGATCCTGGTCAGCGCCGGCGTGCTCAAGCCCGGCGACACCTACGGCATCACCTGCGGCGAGCCGATGGGCTACCCCGGCGGCACCAACATGCTGAAGGTGGTGCGCGTCGCCTAGCTCTTGGGCGCGCCCGCCGCGCCGCTAGTGTCGTGAGTTAGAAGTTCGCAGACAAAATCTCTCGATGCTTGCGAGGATGTCATCTGCGGATTTGGCCCACACGAATGGCTTGGGGCGGGCGTTGTTGAGGTCGAGATATTGCCGGATGGCTTGTTCGAGCTGTCGGGTCGAGCGATGCGTGCCGCGCCGGATGTAGTTCTGCGTGAGAGTGGCAAACCAGCGCTCGACCTGGTTGAGCCAGGACGCCGAGGTGGGAGTGAAGTGAACGTGGAACCTCGGGTTGCGTGCGAACCAAGCTCTGATCGCAGGCGTCTTGTGAGTGCCGTAGTTGTCCATCACGAGATGGATGTCCATTTGCGGGGGCACGTTGACTTCGATGATGCGCAAGAACTTCAGGAACTCGGCACTGCGATGCCTTCGATGCAGCTCGCCGATGACCTCGCCCGTGGCGATGTCGAGCGCCGCAAAGAGCGTCGTCGTGCCGTGGCGCGCGTAGTCGTGGGTGCGCCTCTCGGGGATGCCCGGGGCCAGCGGCAGAAGTGGCTGGGTGCGATCGAGCGCCTGGATCTGGCTCTTCTCGTCCACGCACAACACCATCGCCTTCATCGGCGGATCGAGGTACAGGCCGACGATGTCGCGCACCTTCTCGACGAAGAGAGGATCGCTCGAGAGCTTGAACGTCTCTTGACGGTGCGGCTGCAGGCCGAACGCGCGCCAGATGCGCGAGACCGCCGTCTGCGACAGGCCAGCATCGCGCGCCATGGAACGCGTGCTCCAGTGAGTGGCTCCCGCCGGTACGCTCTCCAACGTCTTGGCGATCACGGCATCGACGCGCGAGTCGTCGATCGTGCGAGGTGCTCCCGGCCGCGGCGCATCGAGCAGACCATCAAGCCGCTGTTCGACAAAGCGAGCCCACTTCGAGACCGTCTGCTGCGTCACCCGCTGGCGCAAGGCCACCACCTTGTTATCGGCGCCCGTAGCGCACGCCAAGACAATGCGCGCTCTGAGCGCAAGCGCCTGTGCCGTCTTGCGCCGCAGCGTCAACGCCTCGAGCTGCTCGCGTTCGGTTCCGCTCAACATCAGATGCGTCTTGGGTCTTCCGTTCATCGAAGCCTCGCGGTGTGCACACGCTACACGACAGACCCCGACGACGCTCATTAGTTCAACGAACTTCTAACTCACGACACTAGCGGTTGGCGCTGAGATGCCCCATGACTGCGCTGAGCGCCACCGCGCCGAGCGTCTTTACCAGGGTCGGGTGTTGCGCGTAGAAGGATCCTACGCGGTCGACGATTGAGGGATCCTGCTGCTGGGCGTGCTCAGCTATCGCATTGACGTCGCTGGGCGAGAGTTGAGACGCCTGCTGCGGGGTAATGGTCGCCGCCCCTCCCCCGCCAAGCACGCGTCCGAGGACACCACCTGCGACGCCTGACAAGGCGCCAGGTCCGATGGCCTGGATCAGCTGGTTGAGCACACCGGCCTGCTGCTGCGGGTTGGACTGGTTGAAAAGACTGCCCACCATCTGGCCGAATGGCGGCGTTGCGTCCGATCGGAACGCTGCCCCAATGGCGTTGCCAAGGCTTTGCTGAGGTACCTGCGTGGCGACCTGATCGAAATGGTCGCTGACGTTGCCTTGCGGTGCAGCACCGCCGCCGGCGTATTGCTGGAGGATGTCGAGGAGTCCCATCTTGGTGTCCTAGTTTTTGGCTCTGTTACATCAGATTCGCCGGGACCTTGCCGCCATTGGCCGCCAGCTGGCTCATCACCTGCTTGATCAGCCAGACGTTCATTGTTGCCGAGTCGTTGGTGTCGCCGCTGTAGTGGAGCTCGCCGGCGAGCGTCTTGCGCGCCTGCAGGCTGCTGTCCATACCGAGGAGCTTCATCAGGTCGACGA
>JANXWR010000496.1 GCA_025351025.1 Burkholderiales bacterium
GGCGACGGGCGGCGATCCGGGCGCAGGGCGTCCGGCGAACCCGCCCGGGGCTCGGCCCTCGAAAGGCGGCCGGATCGGCGCCCGTGCATCGGGCAGCTTCGCCGGCGCGGGCGGCGTCGCGACCGGTGCCGCGACCATCACCGGCGCGGGACGCGGGTCGGCGATGAAGGCACGGATCTGGGCATTGCCGCGGAATTGCGCGGCCACCGGCGCCACCGGTTGACGGTTCGTCAGCACACTCGCCGGCACCACCGTCACCGCGTTCGGGAACTTGCGATTCGCGAAGTCGCGGCGACCGGCGGCGCCGTTGGTGTTGTTGACGATCGTCGTGATGTTGGTGATGTTGGTGACATGCGTGATGTTGATCTCGCGCACATAGCTCGGGCTGGCGCGATAGCTCGGCACGTAGACCTCGCGCGGCGCGAGCGGGAACCAGCCGACCGGCGGGCCACCGCCGCCGATGTTGATCGAGACGCTAACGCGCGGGCCGCCCATCCATGCCACCAGCGCAGGCGCGTAGATCGGGCGTGCGACGTAGGTGCCGGGCGCCCAGCCCCAGACGTCGTGGTGGTAGACCCAGCGGCCGTAGTGGAACGGCGCGAAGCCCCACGGCGCCTCGTCGACCCAGGTCCATCCCCAGGGCCGCACCCAGGCCCAGTGGCCGGCGTTGTAGGGTGCCCAGCCCGCCGGCACGGTGCGCGGCGTCCAGATCGGGCCGTACTCCGGCGTCTGCTCCCAGGCGCCGTAGCGGTCGAGGTCTTCGGCGCCGGTCATCTCGGGCGAGACGTAGCGCACCGCGACCGGACGCTCGACGGTCCGGTCGCGGTCGTCGTTCCACGCGGCGAAGGCATCGCGCACCGGCTCGACCATGTTGTATTGCGGCGCGCCGCCGGCATCGAGCCAGAACTGGGCGTGCTGGCCGGTGGTCAGCGGCAAGGCGCTGTTGCGGCCTTCGAAGACCGCCTGCCCGTTGTTGACGGTGAGGTCGCTCGACTGCTCGAAGCGGTCGAAGCGATAGCGGCCGACGGTCTGCGCGCGAAACGTCCCTTCGTCGGTCTCGAGCACGAACTCGGCGACCGACTGGTTGTTGCGAAGACGGGCGGCGACGCTGCCCGAATGCAGGTGCACGAGATAGCGGCTGTCGTCGAGCTGCACGATCTCGAGCTCGGTGGCGGAGTCGAGGCGCAGCGTCGTCGAGCCGAGCGTGATCTCGGCACGCGCGCCGTTGTCGGTGGCAAGGCGATCGCCCGTGGTGAGCGGCCGGTTCCGGTCGACGCCGACCCATTCGTTGGTTTCCGGTGCGAACAGCCAGACCTGCCCGCTCAGGTCGCTCAGCCGGGCCACGCGGTCGGGCGGATCGACCTCGGCGCCCTGGGCGCGGGCGTGCAGTGCGACGCCCATGCAAAACAGGGCCGCGAGCGCGGCGACGATGAAGCGGGACAGGCCCCGCTGAGGATTCACGATGGCGTTTGTTCTGTTCATCTTGCGAGCTCCGTGGTGCTGCGATGCGCCCGCCGATCGGGGCACGCGTGCCGCGCCTGGTCATTAACGTTTGGCCGCGACCGCCGGCCGACCGGGGCGCCCGCCGACACGTTCCTTTACATGGCAAGGCCAATGCATGGCATGGCCGGCGCCCGACTCAATCCTCGCTTTCCGGATCGACGTCGGGAAAGAGGACGCTGGTAAAGCCGAAGCGGCTGAAGTCGCGGATCCGCATCGGGTATAGCGTGCCGACCAGGTGGTCGCATTCATGCTGCACGACGCGCGCGTGAAAGCCGTCGGCCTCGCGCTCGACGGCCGTGCCGTCGAGGTCGAAGCCACGATAGACGATGCGCGCGAAGCGCGGCACGACGCCGCGCATTCCCGGCACCGAAAGGCACCCTTCCCAGCCTTCTTCTTCCGTCGTGCCGATCGGCTCGATGCTCGGGTTGAGGAGCACGGTCTCGGGCACCGGCGGTGCGTCGGGATAGCGATCGTTGTGGCGAAAGCCGAAGATGACGAGCGCCAGGTCGACGCCGATCTGCGGCGCCGCCAGGCCGGCGCCGCTGACCGAGCGCATCGTCTCGAACATGTCGTCGACGAGCACGCGCAACTCGGGGGTGCCGAAGCGCTCGACCGGCTTGGCGACGCGCAGCAGGCGCGGATCGCCCATCTTCAGGATCGTGTGGATCGCCATCGTCGGAACGTCAGCGGGAACGGCGCCGATTCTCGCCGCTCAAGCCGGGCCCGGCGGTCGCAGGGCCGCAACGACCTCGGGCGGCGCCTGCACCAGCTCGATGAGCACGCCCTCGCCGGCGATCGGAAACTCGTCGTTCGCCTTCGGATGCAGGAAACACACGTCGTAGCCCGCCGCGCCGGAGCGGAGGCCGCCGGGCGCGAAACGAACGCCCTGCGCCGCGAGCCAGGTGACGGCCGCCGGCAGGTCGTCGATCCACAGGCCGACATGGTTGAGCGGTGTCGCGTGCACCGCCGGCTTGGCCGAAGGATCGATCGGCTCCATCAGGTCGACCTCGACCCGCGTCGGGCCGCTGCCCAAGGTGCAGATGTCCTCGTCGACGTTTTCGCGCTCGCTGCGGAACTGGCCGGTGAGAGCCAAGCCGAGCATGTCGACCCAGAGCGTGCGCAGCTTCGCCTTGCTGGGCCCGCCGATCGCCACCTGCTGGATGCCGAGAACGGTGAACGGCCGACGCGTCTCGCCCGCCGTCACTTTGCCGCTCCGCCGCGTTCGAACTCGAGGATCACGTCGTCGACGGCGAGGCTCGTGCCCTTCTCGGCCACGACCTTCGCGACGATGCCGGCGTTCGCCGCGACCAGGATGTTCTCCATTTTCATCGCCTCGATGACAGCCAGCCGCTCGCCTGCGCGCACCGACTGGCCGACGGCGACGGCGACCTCGACGAGCAGACCCGGCATCGGCGAAAGCAGAAAGCGCGACAAGTCCGGCGGCGGCTTGAATGGCATGAGCGCATGCAGCTCGGCGGCGCGCGGCGAGAGCACGCGCGCCTCGACCTGGGCGCCGCCGTGCGCGACACGATAGGCGAGCCCGGCGCGATCGACCTGGGCGTGGAACGGCCGGCCGTCGACGACGCCGTGGGTGGCGATGCCGCGCATCGGGCTGGCGAAGGACAGCCGCCGCGTTCGGCCGGCCAGCGTGACGACGTGATCGCGGCCGTCGATCGAGACAGTGGCCGGCGTTTCGCTGCGGTGGCCGGCGGCGTCGACCTGGACGACGACGAAGTCCTCGCCGATCTGCAGCTCGTGGCCGGGCAGCTGGCCCGAGATGCCGGCCGAGCGCGAGAGCAGGCGGCGATTCGTCGCCACGGCGAGCGCGAGCAGGAAGCCCGGATCTTCGTGTGGCGTTTTCGCCGGGTCGAAACCGTGCGCGAACTCCTGGGCGATTAAGCCGGTGTCGAAGTCGCCGCTGGCAAAGCGCGGATGCGCGAGCAGGGCCGACTGGAAGGCGATGTTGCTCGACACGCCGCGCACGACGAAGCCGCCGAGCGCCTCCTTCATCGTCGCGATCGCCGCGCCGCGGTCGGCGCCGACGGCGATCAGCTTGCAGATCATCGAGTCGTAGTGGATCGGAATCTCGCCGCCCTCCTCGACGCCGGTGTCGACACGAACGCCGCTCGCGCCGAGCGCCGGTTGGCCGGCGAAGATCGTCTGAGTCGGCGGCCTGAACGTGACCAGCCGCCCGGTGCTCGGCAGGAAGCCGCGCTGCGGATCCTCGGCATTGATGCGGCACTCGATCGCCCAGCCCTGGCGAACAATGTCCGCCTGCGTGAAGGCGAGCTTCTCGCCGGCGGCGACGCGGATCATCTGCTCGACCAGGTCGATCCCGGTGATCGCCTCGGTGACCGGATGCTCGACCTGCAGCCGGGTGTTCATCTCGAGGAAGAAGAAGCTCCGGTCCTTGCCGACGACGAACTCGACCGTTCCGGCCGACTGGTAGCTCACCGCCTTGGCCAGCGCGACGGCCTGCTCGCCCATCGCCTTTCTCGTCGCATCGTCGAGGAATGCGCTCGGCGCTTCTTCGATCACCTTCTGGTGCCGGCGCTGGATCGAGCACTCACGCTCCCAGAGGTAGACGCAGTGGCCGTGCGCGTCGCCGAGCACCTGAATCTCGATGTGGCGCGGCTGCTCTACGAACTTCTCGATGAAGACCCGGTCGTCGCCGAAGCTGGCCTTGGCCTCGTTGCGGCAGGAGACGAAGCCGGTCTTCGTTTCCTCGTCGCTGTAGGCGACGCGCAAGCCCTTGCCGCCGCCGCCGGCCGAGGCCTTGATCATCACCGGGTAGCCGATCCTCCGGGCGATGCCGACCGCCTCTTCGGCGCTCTCGATCGCCGCGTTGTGGCCGGGAATGGTCGAGACCTTGGCGGCGGCGGCAAGCTTCTTCGAGGC
Source organism: Burkholderiales bacterium (assembly GCA_025351025.1). Taxonomy (GTDB): domain Bacteria; phylum Pseudomonadota; class Gammaproteobacteria; order Burkholderiales; family Burkholderiaceae_C; genus Schlegelella_A. The sequence goes on from JANXWR010000496.1 coordinate 4,402, forward strand.
GATCTTGTCGCCCATCGCCGCAATCGACGCGTGCTTGGGGCCGATGAAGACGATGCCTTCTTCCTCGACGCGTCGCGCGAAGGCCTGGTTCTCGGAGAGAAAGCCGTAGCCAGGGTGCACGGCCTCGGCGCCCGTCGACTTGCAGGCGGCGATGATCTTGTCGATCGACA
>JANXWR010000505.1 GCA_025351025.1 Burkholderiales bacterium
CGAAGCGCTGATCGCGATGCATGAAACCTTGTTCGTATCGTGGCGCGCGCGGCCGAGAGCATCGGGCGGGGGGCTCCGCTCATGTCCTCCGAGCCGCCGCTGCGCACCGGCTCTCCTCCTTTACTTCGCTGCGCCCCCCACCCGACGCTCCCGGCCGAGCCGGTTCGTGCAAACAAACGAAAACCATCGGCGCAGGATCGGGACGATGCGGCGCTCTGTGGAGGGAAGTAAAGGAGGAGAGGCGCGGCGCAGCCGCGGCTCGGGGGACATGAGCGCAACAGAGTGCCGCGTCGGCCCGATCCCCCACCCAAAGACATATCGGATTCCATCAAGCCCTCACCTTCCGCCCCGCACTGCCTTGCGGCTGGCGATCCGCTTGTGCGTCGCCGCCTTCTCCTACACGCCGGTTGCCCTCGACCGAACGGCCCCCGGCAATCATCATGTTGCGGTATTCGTCTTCGCTCATGCCCGTCATGCTGCCAGCCATCTGCTGGAAGCTCCTGCCGTCGGTCGCGCCGATCTTGGCCAGGAAATAGATGTTGCCGCCGAGCTCGATGCAGCGATTCAGGTCGCGTGCCAGCACCGCCTGCTTCTGCGCCTCGGTCATCGGCCACTCGTCGAGGTAGGCGCGCTCGCCGGCCTTGAAGCGCGCGCGGTTCGTCGCCTTCATCAGCGACATGCAGAACTGGTTAAGGTGGTAGCCCTTGCGCGACTGCTCCGCATCGAAGATCGTCGTGCCCGGGACGTCGAGATAAGGTTTGTCCAGCGACATGGTCAGCCTTTCGATTCGCCGGGCCAGTACAGGCGCATCGGATTGTCGACCAGCAACTTCTTCTGCAGCGTCGCGGTCGTGGCGATGTGCGGGATGAAGTCGACCAGCAGCCCGTCGTCGGGCATGTGGTCTTTCAGATTCGGATGGGGCCAGTCGGTGCCCCACAGCACGCGGTCGGAAAAGGTGTCGACGATGCATCTGGCGAACGGCACGACGTCGCGGTAGGCATTGCGTTCCCCGTTCAGCGCCTTCGGCCCCGTGAACGAGAGACGCTCCGGGCAGCCGACCTTGCTCCACACGTTCGGATGCTCGGCCATGAACCTCACGAACAGCTCGAACTGCGGGCCGTCCACCGGCAGGCTCACGTCGGGCCGGCCCATGTGATCGACGACGATCGTGGTCGGCAGTGCGGTGAAGAAATCCCACAGCTCGGGCAGGTCGACCGCCTCGAAGTAGATCACCACGTGCCAGCCGAGCGCCGCGATGCGCCCGGCGATTTCCATCAGCTCGTCCTTCGGCGTGAAGTCGACCAGGCGCTTGACGAAGTTGAAGCGCACACCGCGCACACCGGCCGCGTGCATCGTATGCAGTTCGTCGTCGGACACGCTGCGCCTGACGGTCGCAACGCCGCGCGCCTTGCCGTTAGAATGCACGAGTGCATCGATCATCGCGCGGTTGTCGGCGCCATGACAGGTGGCCTGCACGACCACGTTGCGCGCCAATCCAAGATGGTCGCGCAGCGCGAACAACTGCTGCTTCGAGGCGTCGCAGGGCGTGTACTTTCGCTCCGGCGCAAAAGGGAATTCGGCGCCGGGGCCGAACACATGGCAATGCGCGTCGACGGCGCCGGCCGGCACCGTGAATGCGGGCTTGGAGGGGTCGGCGTACCAGTCCAGCCAACCGGGCGTCTTGGTGAATTCCATGGTCGTCTTTCCGATCGTCATTGCCCGGGCTTGACCTTCGCAAGAATGCGATCGGCTTCGATGCGCCAGTCGGCGCTGCCTGCGAAGTCCTGGCTGCCGCGCTGGCCGAACAATCCTTCGTCGGCAAGGTCGGCGATCCAGGCCTGGCGCTCGGCCGTGCCGGCCGCGGACCACGGCGTCAGGCCGATCTCGCGCACGGTTTCGGCGACCTCGCGCACCTCTTCGCTGCGGCGCCGGCCGTGCTCGATGACGCGCTGGAAAAAGTAGGCGGCCTGCTTTTCCCAGTCGATGCCGGGAAAAGTTCCCTTCAGCGACGTCAGCACCGCGTCTTCGACGCCATAGGCGCGTGCCGTCGTGAAGCTCTCGATGACCATCGCTTCGAGGCCCTTGATCATGACGCTGCGGCACATCTTGGTGGCCGACGCGATGCCGAGCTGTTCGCTCGCCACCTTGGCGGAGAAGCCCAGCGCGTCGAGCGCGGGCGCCAGTGCCGCGGCATGCGAGCCGCCGAGAAGCAGCGGCACGCGAATGCGATACGGCGGGATCGACGTCATCACCGCGCCTTCGACATACCGGCCGCCAGCAGCATCGATCAGGCGGGCGGCGCGGATCTTCGCGCCGGGCGATGCGGAATTCATGTCGAGGAAGAACGTGCCGGGGCGGACGGCCGCCGCGCAGGCTTGCGCCACGGGCACGGCCTGGCTCGCGGTGACCGCCGAAACGATCAGGTCGACACCGCTGGCCAGCGCCGCGTGGCTCGACGCCAACGCGACCGCGTGCGTGGCCGCGTGTTCGCGCATCGGCCCGCCCGCTGCTCCGGCAAGCTTCAGGTCGAAGGCGCTGACGCGCACGCCGCGCCCGCGCAGGTCTTCGGCGAGGATTCGGCCGACCTCGCCGTAGCCGACGAGGCCGACGTGCCAGTTCGATGCCGGGATGTCACTCATCGCTGCGAGCGCCGTTCAGTCGATGTACTTCAAACCGGCCGCCTCGAGCGGCCCGCGCATCTTGTACATGTCGAGGCCCAGCACGCCCTGGGCGAGCCTGGCGCGCTTCTCGCCCTCGTTGGCCTCGCGCGCGGCGGCGGCGTCGGCGACCTTCTGCGCCATCGACGCCGGCACGACCACGACGCCGTCGTCGTCGGCCAGGACCACGTCGCCCGGCTCGACGCTCATGCCGGCGCAGACGACGGCGATGTTCACCGAGCCGAGCGTCGACTTGACGGTGCCCTTGGAACTGATGGCGCGGCTCCAGACCGGAAAATGCATCGCGGTGAGATCCTTCACGTCGCGACAACCGCCGTCGATCACGAGACCGACGGCGCCGCGGGCCCGAAAGCTCGTCGCCAGCAGGTCGCCGAAAAAGCCGTCGGTGTTGTCGGTCGTGCAGGCGGCGACGACGATGTCGCCCGGCTGCAATTGCTCGGCGGCCACGTGCATCATCCAGTTGTCGCCCGGCTGCAGCAGCACGGTCACGGCCGTGCCGCAGGCGTGGGCGCCGGCGTAGATCGGACGCATGTACGGCTTCATCAAGCCGACCCGGCCCATCGCCTCGTGGACGGTGGCCGAGCCGAATTTGCCGAGCTGATCGACCACCGCGCGGTCGGCGCGCACGATGTTGCGCTTGACGATCCCGAGTTCGTACATGTCACTTCCCCTTCGCTTCGAGTGCGGCGTTCAGCCGCGGGAAAACGCGCCGCGCGTTGCCCTCGTAGATCTTGTGCCGGTCGTCGCCCACGACGATCGTCGAGGCCTCGATGTAGCGCCTGGTGTCATCGTAGTAGTGGCCCGTTTCCGGATCGATGCCGCGCACCGCGCCGATCATTTCGCTGGCAAACAGGATGTTGTCGACCGGGATCACCTTGGTGAGCAAGTCGATGCCCGGCTGGTGGTAGACACAGGTGTCGAAGAAGATGTTGTGCAGCAGGTGGTCCTTGAGGAGCGGCTTCTTCAGCTCCTGCGCCAGGCCGCGGAAGCGCCCCCAGTGATAGGGCACCGCGCCGCCGCCGTGCGGGATGATGAAGCGCAGCGCCGGAAAGTCCTTGAACAGGTCCGAGGTCAGGCATTGCATGAACGCCGTGGTGTCGGCGTTCAGGTAGTGCGCGCCGGTCGTGTGGAAGCAGGGGTTGCAGCTCGTGCTGACATGAATCATCGCCGGGATGTCGTACTCGACCATCTTCTCGTAGATCGGATACCAGTGCCGGTCCGACAGCGGCGGCGAGGTCCAGTGCCCGCCTGAAGGATCGGGGTTGAGGTTGATGCCGACGTCGCCGTACTGCTCCACGCACTTCACGAGCTCGGGGATGCAGGTGGTCGGATCGACGCCGGGCGACTGCGGCAGCATCGCCACCGGAGTAAAGTGGTCGGGGAACAGCTGTGCCACCCGGAAGCACAGCTCGTTGCAGATCGCGGACCATGTCGCGCTGACGTTGAAGTCGCCGATATGGTGGGCCATGAAGCTGGCGCGCGGGCTGAAGATCGTCAGGTCCGAGCCGCGCTCCTTCATCAGGCGCAGCTGATTGCTCGTAATCGTCTCGCGCAGCTCTTCGTCGCTGATCTTCAGATCGGCCGCCCGGGGCATCGCGGAAGGGTCCTTGATCCCCGCGATCTGCGCGTTGCGCCAGTTCTCGAGCGCCTTCGGGGCGGTGGTGTAGTGGCCGTGGCAATCGATGATCATGGGCAGTCTCCCTGGAACCTATCCGTGAATCTTGACGGTGCCGATTCTTGCGGGCCGGGCCGTGCCGCGCCAGCGTTCCGATCGATAGCAGCTATACCGATCTGGCATGGCTTGACTGCAGATGCTATGCCAGCCGTGAAAGCGAGAGCTCGCGCACCAGAGCTGTTAGCAGCGGAAGGGTCTGCCGGGCGAGCGCGGTCGGCCGCTTGTGCGATGAATTGACCAGGCACAGCACGCTCAGTGGCGTCGGGTCGACGAGCTTGCGCGCGATCAGCTCGCCGGCGCGCGTCGAGGCAGCGACGCCGGTTGCCGTGAGCACCGCGTGACCATGCCCGGCGCACACCAGATCGATGATCGACGGGATGCTCGAAACCTCCCAGGCGATGTCGAGTTTGATGCCGGCCAGCGCCGCCTGGTTCTCGAGCAGGCGGCGCATCGCATGCGCCCGCTCGGGCACGATCAGCGGGTAGCGCGGCAGGTCCTTCATGGCGAGCGGCGTCTGCCGCGCCCGACCCCGTTTGCCCTTGGGCGCGAAGCTCACCAATGCGAGCGGTTCCTCGAGCAGCGGCGTGATCTCGAGCCCTGACTGCGCCTCCGGGTTGTAGGCCAGGCCAACGTCGACGCGGCCGGTCGTGATCCACTCGACGATGTGGGTCGACAGTCCCTCGACGATGGCCAGCCGAGCCGCCGGAAACTGCTGGCGAAAGCGCTCGATCAGGGACAGCGTGAGCTGGCGGCCGATGCTGGGCGGCAGGCCGACCGTGACGCGGCCGCGCGCCTCGTCGCGACTTGCGCCCAGGTCCTCGCGTGCGTGCGCCACCAAGCGCAGGATGGCGACGCCGTGATCGAACAAGCGTTTGCCAGCGTCGGTGAGCGCGACGCCGCGGCCATTGCGCAGGAACAGGTTCTCGCGCAGTTCGGTTTCGAGGCCGCGCACCTGGCGGCTGAGCGCCGGCTGGGCGATGTCGAGCACCAGGGCGGCCTTGCTGAAGCTTCCTAGTTCGGCGACGTGCACGAAGTAGTCGAGTTGCTTGAGATTCATGGGTTGGACTGCCGGCTCTCATTCTCATCGTCCGCACGACCGGATGTGTATGCTCGCCGCATGTCGGCCTTGATCAAGATCATTTCATCGATGGCAACCCGGCAATTGCTGGCCGATCTGATCGCCCGGTATCAGGTGAGCTCGCAACAACAGGTCACGGCGGAGTCGGTTGGCGGGGTCGATGCCGCCCGGCGGGTGCGGGCCGGCGAGGCTTTCGATATCGTGTTCTTGTCGGCCAATGCGATCGAGGACCTGATCGCGGCCGGCAGGATCGTCGCCGGCAGCCGCGTCGATCTGGTCAAGTCCGGCGTCGCGGTCGCCGTGCGTTCCGGATCGCCCCGACCCGATATCGGATCCGAAGACGCGGTCAGGCGTGCTGTCGTGGCGGCGCGCAGCCTCAGCTATTCGACCGGGCCGAGCGGTGTGTACCTGACGAAACTCTTCGAGCGCTGGGGCATTGCCGACGATATCAAGGACCGAATCGTTCAGGCGCCGCCCGGCATCCCGGTCGGCACGCTGGTCGCCGAGGGAAAGGCGGAACTCGGCTTCCAGCAACTAAGCGAACTGATGAGCCTTCCGGGCATCGATGTGCTAGGCCCGCTGCCCTCCGCCATCCAGACGGTCACGACCTTCTCGGCAGGCCTGACTACGGCATCGACGCAACCGGAAGCGGTGCGCGCAATACTCGACTTCATGGCGTCGCCGGCGGCCGCGGAGCTGAAGGTCAAGAACGGCATGGAGCCAGCCTGAGGGTCGGACCCAGGCCCTCAGCGAGGCCACGCCCCGTCTCGAGGGCTTCGATCTCCCGGGGCACAGCGATGTCGATCTCGCGCACGCGCCGCTAGCGCGGCTCGAAGGCGGGGCAGTCGACGGGTGAAAGATGCGCGGCGATGGGGTGCGACGTCAATGCCCGCGTCCGACCCGTCGCGACGTCGCGGTACTTCGTTGCGCCTCAACGAGCGGCAGTTACGCAGCGGTTGCTGTCAGTCGTGGCCGCAGCCTCAAGGACCGCTGTCCGCCACATTGCGGTCACCCGAGCGCCGACGAGCGCTTGTGCCCGTGGCCCGCTTTAGGATACTGCCGACGTTCCGCACGCGTCGGCTCCGTCAGGTTATGCGAACGTCCGCTGAGCGAGGGCGCCAACTAGCACTCTCGACCCAGAGCGGGCATACGGACCGCCGATCTTCCTTCCATGAAGCGGTCGTTCAATCGCTCCAGCACTCCTCCTGGGTAGTCACGGTGAGTCGGGAACGCCGGGTCGAGCGAAGCGTACGTCCATGGGCACCGACTACTTCCCGACGCTTACCCCTTCGTGCCCTACCCGGAAGACCATCAAGTCTTCGCCTACGAGCAGCGGTCCGCTGTAGTTCTTGCGCGCAAGTTCGACGACCTCCTGCTCAGTCATCGCCGGCACCTGGGGGGTACCGAGCAAAGAGAAGTGGTAGAAAACCGCGAGCCTTGGCTTCGTCCGGGCGAATACGACGCCCGCCTCTTCCGGTTTGGTGTGGTGGGCGAGAATGGCCTGAAATACTGGCGAAGCGAGCAACTCGGGTCGAACCGCCGCCACTTGGTGAATCAAGAGGTCGGTGCCGGTCGCGTGGCGGATCAAGTTCTCGTTGAACCGCGTATCTCCTGACACGACGGCCGAGCGCCCGCCATAGTCGATGCGAAATCCGAACGCGGGCTTGATGAGATCGCCGTGGTCTACGTCAAAGGCAGAGACTTTCAAACCATCGCGCTCGTAGACAACGCCTTCTTTGATTTCGGTTGCGAAAACCGCGACGTTCTCCTTGGCAAGCTTCTGGTCGGCAATGCGGGTTCTGATATCCCACTCGTAGGCCTTCTCCAAGCTTTCCATCATGTTCCTGGTTCCTTCGGGCCCGAATACCTGAAGTGCACCCTTGCGCTGCGCAGACGGAATTTCCAGCCAGCCGGTCAGCCATAGATCGGGGATGCCGACGACATGATCCGAATGCAGATGGGTGATGAAGAGCTGGTTCACTGCCCCCAGCTTGACCCCCAATTGAATCAGGCGCTGAGTGACACCGCGCCCACAATCGATGAGCACTGTCTGGCCGCCCGCCTGCACCAGCACACCTGGACCAAATCGGCTTATCGACGGCTGAGGGCTGCCGGTGCCCAGCAGTGTCACCCGAAAGTCGTCGCCGTCGGCGACGCTTTGCGACCACGCGCTAACGGACAAAACCGCCGCAAAGAGTCCGACAGCTACCGAGACACTCCGGCTTCTGCACCATGTGCTAGCCGCTCGGTAGACGTGGCGGGTTAGCAGCCAGAGCTGCGATATCAATGCCTTCCGAGACCGACGCGGAGCCCAACACTCGATTGCCATGAAGCACCTTCGCTGACGACTTGTCGATAGTCGGAGTTTGCGCGCGGAGGCTGTTTACCGGTATTTCCGTCCCAGTTCATGGGTTGCCAGCCCGCGTGCCCTAAGCCGCCATTCGCCGACGACAGCTCCTGGCCGGGTCCGGGCGTACGCGATCGTCAGCCGCCTGGCGGACCACCGTGAACGGCAGGTTTCGGGCAAGTCGGTCGGAACCGGGAGTACCAGCAGTCGACCCGGAGCCGACAATCGCCGATCCTCGCCAAGAGGCGGCAATGGAATGAGTCGCCGACCTTCGCTTCACAGTCGCGACGGCGTGCCGAATCGCGGCAGTTCTCGCCAATGGCCCAGCCGCCACCTCGCGAGCCGGAGGACACACGGCCCTGGCGCTTTGCATACCAGCCCGGACGTGAGGTCGGCATACGCGCCCCGATGGCGGCGCGGCACTCGGTTTCGAGTGATGACAAGAGCTCCTCCAGAAATGCGACAAAGGCCTGCACGGCACGATCGCGCTTGGCGTCTGGTCGGTAGAGTGCGCTGTAGGGCGGCGAGTCCGCGCTGTCCCAATCGGCCAGTACGGGCTGCAACGAACCGTCCTTGACATGGGGCCACACCGACACGTCGGTGAAGCGGCCGACGCCCTGTCCTTGCAATACAGCCTGCAGCACGTAGTCCCTGCTGTCCGCGATCAGCCAGCCCTTGACGGCCACCTCCTCGGTCTCACCGTTGCGCGCGTGTCGCCAAAGGTCAAGCACCGTGCCCTCAGGCGAGCGAACCAGAAGACATTGATGCGTGACAAGTTCTCGCGGCCGGGCGGGGATGCCGTGTCGCTCCCAGTAGCCTGGACTGGCGCAGATGATCAACCGGCTTTGCGCCAGCCGCCGCTGCAGCAGGCTGATATTGCCCGGCCAACCCAGCGCCACGAGCACGTCCAGGCCTTGCGCCTGGGCATCCGTGACTGCCAGGTGGTCTATCACGCGCAGAGAGACGTGAATGCTCGGGTGACGCTCGCGGAACCGGCCCAGCGCCGGAATCAGGGCCAGCCGGGTCATCAGCCCGGGCGCGCCTACCACCAGCGTTCGTTGCGACGTCAAAGGTAACTCACCGACCGCTTGGTCCGCTGCCGCCAGCTGTTTGACCAGCGGCAGACAGGTCTCCAGGTACGCATCGCCCTGCGCAGTGAGCTTCAGCCCCTGGGTGCTACGGTCCAGCGATCGGGTGCCCAACTCCCTTTCGAGCGAACCGATCAGTTTCGCGATGGACGGCACGCTGACCTCCAGACGCCTTGCCGCCCCAGAAAAGCTGCCCTCTTCGGCCGACGCGATGAAGTAGTGCAGGGCTCTGAGTTTGTCCATGCTCTGTCCCGCCAGGCATGCCTGGCGGGACAG
>JANXWR010000530.1 GCA_025351025.1 Burkholderiales bacterium
CCTGCACCTGCACCTGCACCTGCACCTGCACCTGCACCTGCACCTGCACCTGCACCTGCACCTGCACCTGCTGCCATGGACTTCGCAAGCCGATGCGCCCAGCCCGGCGTGATCAAGTGCGTGGGCTTCGACAGTGCCAGCGACTTCAACATCGGCGGCGGTGGACCGAGCGGAGCCTACGGCCTCAACTCCGGCATCTTCCCGCCGGGTGGGACCTCCGACTACACCCGGGCCGTCCGTGACACGACGGTCATGGCGTCGGGCAGCAGCTCGTTGAAATTCACGATCCCGGCGAACTCGCCCGCGGATGCAGCGGGTGCGTACTTCACCAACTTCTCCACCGATCTGTCGACGCAATTCGGCGAGAACTCGGACTTCTTCGTCCAATGGCGCCAGCGCTTCAGCCCGGAGTTCGTGACCAACCTGTTTCCCGGCGGCGGAGGCTGGAAGCAGTTGATCATCGGCACGGGCGATGTGCCTGGCACCTTGTCGACCTCCTGCACCACGCTCGAGACCGTCGTGCAGAACACCTTCACGCGCGGCTTTCCGCAGATGTATAACTCGTGCACGGGCTCGACTTCGCACGGCCCCTACAACCCGTTCGAAGAACCCTTCGGCGCCTTCGACTACAAGATCGAGAACGGGATGCCGACTCCGTATTGCCTGTATTCGCAGCGAACCGTCTCGTACTTCCCGCCGTTCGGCAACTGCTTCGCCTATGTGGCCAACGAGTGGCTCACCTTCCAGGTCGAGATCAAGACCGGCCCGCGCGTCAACGACGAGTTCACCAACAGCTTCGTCACGCTGTGGGCCGCCCGCGCTGGGCAGCCGTCGCAGCGGGTCATCTACTGGGGACCGTACAACCTGAGCGCCGGTGCTCCCGGGGAGAATCAGCGCTTCGGAAAGGTCTGGCTGTTGCCTTACAACACGGGCAAGAGCGCCTCGGCCACCAATCCGATCGCCTACACCTGGTACGACGAACTGATCATCTCCAGGAACAGGGTCGCCGACCCTTCGCCTTAGGGCTCGACTCCGGCGCCGGAGTCAGCGTGACGGATGCCGGTAGATCACGTTGGACGAACCGGCAACGCTCTCCATGCGGTAGCCGAGGCTCTCGAGGGATTCCTTGACCTCGCCCGAGCCCGACTCCATCACGATGGTCGGAAGGTTTGCGGCGATCAGCTTGATGGCGCCGCGAACGACGACTGCATCGTGTCCCTCGGCGTCGATCTTCAGCATGCGCACCGGCCCGGCCAGGTTCAACGCATCGATCGCGCAGGTCATGACCTGGAGCCCGGACGCCGCCGCGGTGATTGCGGCTTCGTAGTAGTTCTTCAGCCCGGTGTTGAAGTCCGGAATGCTCATGCCGAGAATCCGGGTCGCGTCCGATGCCGCGAGGTTGAGCAAGGTTACGTTCGGCAAAGGGAACTGCGCCGCGTTCGCCGACAGAAGCTCGAAGGTCGCCGGCACCGGCTCGAACGCGATGACTCGACCGCCCGCGCCGACCAGGTCGGAGAACCGCTTCGTGTAGTGCCCGATGTTGGCGCCGACGTCGATCGCCCAGTCTCCCGGCGCCAACCACCGCGACGAGAGTTCCCACTCGGGCTCGTCGGTCAGGAATGAGTTGCCTGCAATCTGGCGCTGAAAGTGGCGGCGCTTCAGGGCCTGCTGCCAACCGTGCGGCAAGCGGGCAGCAACTCTTTTCCCAAGTGTCGAAAGCATTGAACCTGGCTCCTGTCATATGAGGCCGATCGCCCTGTCAGCGTGCATCTGGGTAAGCTTCGGCATATGAAAAAAATGCCGACCGACGTTGCCCGCACGAGTTTGACACGTGGGCATCTGGTCCAACTGGACGGCTTGCGGGGCATGGCGATTCTGCTGGTGATGAGCTACCACTTCTGCTTGCCATACATCGGCTTCCATGGTCATGAAAGCGGATTCGTGCTTCAGCTCGCACAAGGGGGGTGGATGGGAGTCGACCTCTTCTTCGTCTTGTCGGGTTTTCTGATCACCGGCATCCTGGTCGAGACGCGTGACCAGGAACACTATTTCAGGAACTTCCTGGTACGGCGATTCCTGAGAATCTGGCCGCTCTACTACGTCAGCCTGCTCGCGCTCCTGGTCGTCATCCCGCTCGTCCTGAGTTCGATTCCACCCGAGCTGCAGAGCATGAGAGACAAGCAGGCGTGGTTCTGGCTCTACGCTTCCAACTGGCTTTTCGCCTTGGAGGGAGGATTTGCGCGTACATCGGGAGGCTACTTCTGGTCGCTCGCCGTAGAGGAGCAGTTCTACCTGATCTGGCCCTTCGTCGTGTACGCGATGTCGAGCCGGAGCTTACTCCGCACGAGCCTGGCGCTGCTGTGCTTTTCCTTGATCGCCCGGGTCGTGCTGGCCCACATGGGCGTCGCCACGGGTGCGCTCTACGCAATGACCTTCACGCATCTTGATGGATTGGCTGTCGGTTCGAGCATTGCCGTCTGCCTGCAGTCGCCGCCAGACGAGGCCAGCTTGAAGCGCTGGTTGCCGGTTGCAGCGGGCATTGCGGCGCTCGGTCTGGTGGCGGTGCGCATCGCGGACGGCGACCTGTTCTTCTGGAGCAAGTACATGGCGACCTATGGCTACACGCTGATCGTCGCCCTCTTCGGGGCGCTTCTCGTTCTGGTGGTGCAAGGGCGTTCTTCGCTGCTGGCGAGCGTGTTTTCCAACGGCTTCATGACGCGCTGCGGCAAGTACAGCTATGCGCTGTACATGGTTCATGTGCCGGTGGCGAGCTTGCTCTACCCGCTCGTCATGCGCGCGCTTGATCGATTCAAGCCGACGATCGGCTACGAAGGAGCCTTCCTGGTCTTTGCTGTCTTGTCATTTGTGATGTCCTGGGCGCTTGCGATTTCGAGCTGGTACTTGCTCGAAAAGCGCATCCTGGCGTTGAAGCGATATTTCACCTACGCGGACGAGACACGATCTGGCGCAGCCGATCGTTCAGGCGTGCGTAGGCTGCCGGGTTGACATGCAGGAAGAAGTCGTCGTCTGCGTCGCTTTCGATCAGTTGCGCGTCGCCGTCGACAAGCAGTGCATAGGCGTCCAGCAGGATGACGCGCTTGTCGTCCGCCGCTTCGCGGATGACGTTGTTGATGTCCTGGATGTACCGGGAGGTCTGCGGGTCCCATGAGTAGCGCCGCAACATCGGAACTCGGCCCGGCGGGAATACCGTTGTCATCACGACGATGTCGCTTCGCTCGAGCAACCGTTCCCGGATGGCAAGCACGTTCGCACGGAGGCGCGCAATGATCTGGTCCTTTTCCTCGGTCAGGGCGCCCAGCGGATGCAGATCGTTGATTCCTACCTGCAGCACGGCAAAGTCCGTGTGGATCACGGGAGTGGATTGAAGTTGCAGAAGGACCTGGCTGGAGGTCTGGCTGCCGTGCGCGAAGTTCAGCACGCTGCCGAGCACGGGTGATGCTGGCGTCCGAGCCCAGGCATGGGCACGGGAGTCACCCCAGAAAGCGACAGATGGATGGCGGATCGAATCAGCCGGTGGGGGTGCCGGCTCGCTGGCGTAGCCCAACGGAAAAATCCGCGAGATCTGAAGCTTGGCAAAGGAATCCTGGAGGAGAACGGCGAGCACCACGTTGAAGGCAAGTGACATCGCCAGCAACACGCCGAGCCAAACGAGCGGCTTCGATCCGAAAGCTCGCACGTCAGCGTTGCGGCGTCGGCGCTGCGGGGTCGGTGGAACGGCGCGTCTTCTTGCCGTCGTTGACGGCGGACAGTTCCGTCATTCGCCTCTTGAGCCCCGGAGAGTCGGGCGAGTGCACCAGGCCTCGCTCTAGGGTTTCGCGCGCCCCGGCGATGTTGCCCTGCTGCTTGTAGAAGTCGCTCAGCTCACCGTACGCCGTCCAGTAGTCGGGCTTCAACTCGATCGCGCGCTCGAACTGAAGGATGGCGATCGGACCCTTGTCCAGACGGACCAGGTTCACTCCCTTCTTCACGAAGATTTCCGGCAGCAGAATGAAGTCGTTCGGCGCACGCGTCAGGACCCAGTCGTATTCGTCGAGAGCATCGGTCAGGTAGAAGCGGCGCTGGTCCCGGTTCAGCCCGTGGAGCATGGCGCGGTTGGTCTTCATCAAACCGAAGCAATAGTGATGCATCGCTTCGAATGTGGCCCCCATGATCGCGCGCCAAGCCTGGAGCTGCTCTGCGTCGTTGCCTCCGGGGACATGCTGGCGGAAGAGCTGCGTGTAGATGCAGTACTTGGGCAGGAGTGCCACTTCTCTGGGGTCATAAGCAGTGACGGAGGAGGGGTTCGCGACATCTTGAGCGAAGCCCGGCGAGGAGATACCGAAAACTACCGCATAGATAGCAGCCGCCCGGTAAAATCGCCGGGTCATTTCTGTCACATTCAATCGTTCCCCTATTGCGCTCGCTGTTGACCGGTAATATTACGGCACTCTCCTTGGCAGGCGTGTAGGGCCATGGCCAGCGAGGCCGCTGTCGAGCCCTGCGTAGGGGCAACGGTCGACGCTCCATCGTCGACCGGTCCGAACAAGCGGAGCTCCCATCCCGCATCGCATAGCAGAATCCACCACGTCTCTCCGAGCTGAGCTCCGAGGCTCGAGGCGGCCGACGATTCATGCAGAACCCAGCCACCCCGCAGAGCATGCCCCCACCGAGGCGAGTGCTGATGGTCGCCTTTCACTTCCCGCCGCTTGCCGGTTCCAGCGGTATTCAGCGCACGCTGCGTTTTGTCCAGCACCTTCCCACCTATGGCTGGCAGCCCATCGTACTGACCGCCCATCCGCGAGCCTATTCCAGCACGTCGGACGATCTGCTGGCGTCGATTCCGCCGGGCACGGTGGTCGAGCGCGCCTTCGCCCTGGACGCGGCTCGGCATCTCGCCGTCGCCGGCCGATACCCCGGGTTTCTCGCGCGGCCCGATCGCTGGCGCAGCTGGGTGCTGGGCGCCGTCCCGGCGGGGCTACGATTGATTCGTCGCCTGCGACCCGACGTCATCTGGTCGACCTATCCGATCGCCACTGCCCACCTGATCGGACACCACCTGCATCGCCTGACCGGTGTTCCGTTCGTTGCGGATTTTCGTGATCCGATGGCGCAGGACGGCTATCCGGCGGATCCGAGCATCCACCGGTCCTTCGAGCGCATCGAAGGCAGCGTCGTGCGTGACGCTGCGAGGGTGGTCTTCGTGACGCCCAGTGCCCAGCGCCTCTATCGTGCCCGCTACCCCGGTGTCTCCCCGGACCGTTTCGTCCTCATCGAAAACGGCTACGACGAGGAGTCGTTCATCGAGGCCGAGCGCGGGCTCGAGCGCACGCCGCTGAATCCGGGGTGCTTCACGCTCTTGCACAGTGGGATCGTCTACCCCTCCGAGCGCGATCCGACGGCCTTGTTCGGGGCGCTCGGCCGCATGAAGCGTGACGGCCGCATCGACGCTGCAACGCTGCGCCTGCGATTTCGAGCCCCGGTGCACGGCGACCTGCTGCATCGGCTGGCGGCGCAGTCGAACACGGCCGACCTGGTCGAAGTCCTCCCTCCTGTTCCGTATGCGCTCGCGCTTCAGGAAATGCTCAGGGCCGATGGTCTCCTCGTCATGCAGGGCGCCAACTGCAATGAACAGATTCCCGCCAAGCTCTACGAGTACTTTCGCGCACGGCGGCCGATCTTGGGGCTGGCCGACCCCTCTGGCGACACCGCCAGGTCGATGCGCGACGCCGGCGTCGTCCACGTGGCGAAGCTCGAAGACGTGGCTCGGGTCGAAGGCGCGACTAGCGACTACCTCGCCGCCACGCGGGGCGGCATGCCGGCCACCGCCCTTCTCCCCGACAGGTCGAGGCGCGCCCGTGCAAAGGCCCTGGCCGAAGTGCTCGAGCAAGCCTGCGCGCCGCGATCGGTCACACCCGATCCGAAGGATTCCTGAAGGCCATGTGGGGACGCATCAGAGGCAAATTTCGAGCGCTGGGATGGGCGGATGCGTCATGGTTCATCGTCGATTCACTCCTGCTGCGCGCCTCATCGGGGTCGGTCAGACTGATCAAGTACTACTTCATGGCGCAGCCCGTAGCGCCGCGCTCGAAGAGCCCGGTCCGCCCCCCGGGAAAGACGCAGCTCTACGTGGTTGAGAGCGCCGACGACACGATTCGCCAGGCCAACCGGCCGTCGGCGACGATCGAGCAGCGCTTCGATCAGCGGGCGCGCTGCGTTGTGGCCAAGCGCGAGGGCCAACTCGCCGGATTCATCTGGCTTTGCCCGAACCGCTATGTCGAGGACCAGGTGCGCTGCGTCTATCGCTGGTCGCCGGCGCAGGCCGCCGCATGGGATTTCGACGTGTTCGTCGCACCGCCGTTCCGGATGGGGCGCCTGTTCTCGCAGCTATGGGAGCACGCACACGCACTGCTGGACGCGGAAGGCATCCGCTGGACCCTGAGCCGCATCGACGCCTTCAACGAGGGCTCGCTCGCCGCGCACCGTCGGCTGGGCGCCACGGCCCTGGCAACGGCCCTGTTCCTACGGATCGGTCGCTTCCAGCTTGCGCTATCGTCTTCGGCTCCGCACTGGCACCTGTCGGGACGCGACGACGAGAGGCCGGAGTTCTGCTTCGACCTGTCGAAGCTGTGTGCCGTAGAAGCCGCGAGCGAAAATGGCGGCACACCCACCAGCGTCAAACAGTAGACGGATCCATGCGATGAGGCACGAGGCATCACTGCTGCACGAACTTCCCCTGCTCGCGGCGGAGCGCTCGCCGCAGTCGGCGGCGCTGCAGGACGACGAATCGACGGTTCGCTACGAGGAGTTGGCCGGCGAGATCGAACGCTTCGCCGGCGCGCTGGCGGCGCTGCGGGTCGGCCGAGGTGAACGGGTCGCCATCTATCTCGACAAGCGCCGCGAGACCGTGAGCGCCTCGTTCGGCGCGCCGGCGCATGGAGCGGTGTTCGTCCCCATCAACCCGCTGCTCAAGGCGGATCAAGTAGCCTACATCCTGCGCGATTGTGGCGTGCGCGTCCTGGTCACGTCGAGCGAGCGGCTGTCGGCGCTGGCGCAGGTGCTGGCGGATTGCCCGAACCTGGCCCACGTGCTCGTGGTCGGCTCATCCGCCGCGCCGGCGCTCGCCGGCAATCGATTCGCGGTCCATCGCTGGAGCGAAGCGCTCGACGCGGCACCCGGCGGCGCCCACCGCGTGATCGATACCGACACGGTCGGCATCCTCTACACCTCCGGCAGCACGGGCAATCCCAAGGGCGTGGTGCTGTCCCATCGCAACATGGTCGCCGGCGCGAAGAGCGTGGCGTCCTATATCGAGAATCGCGAGAGCGACGTGCTGCTGGCGGCGCTGCCCCTGTCCTTCGACGCCGGCTTCAGCCAGTTGACGACCGCGTTCCACGCCGGAGCGAGCGTGGTGCTGCTCAACTACCTGCTGCCCAAGGACGTGGTCCGGGCCGTGGCGAAGCACCGAGTCACCGGCATCACCGCGGTGCCGCCGCTCTGGATCCAGCTCACGCAGGTGAGCTGGCCGGCCGGTGTCTCGGCGCATCTGCGCTACTTCGCGAACACCGGCGGCCGGATGCCGTTCGAGACGCTGAGTAAGCTTCGCGCGCTCTGGCCCCAGGCGAGGCCGTACCTGATGTACGGCCTGACCGAGGCGTTTCGCGCCACCTACCTGCCTCCCGAAGAGGTCGAGCGGCGCCCCGATTCCATCGGCAAGGCGATACCGAACAGCGAGGTGCTCGTGCTGCGCTCCGACGGCAGCCTCTGCGATGTCGGCGAGCCCGGCGAGCTCGTGCAGCGCGGGGCGCTGGTGGCGCAGGGCTACTGGAACGATACGGAGAAGACCACTGAGCGCTTTCGCCCTCTGCCGGGGCGCGAGCAGGGCCTCGTCCTTCCGGAGATCGCCGTCTTCTCCGGCGACACCGTACGGCGGGACGAGGAAGGTTATCTGTACTTCATCGGCCGGCACGACGAGATGATCAAGTCCTCGGGCTATCGCATCAGCCCGAACGAGGTTGAAGAGGTCCTGTACACGACCGGTCTGATCGGCGAGTGCGCGGCCTTCGGCGTGCCTCATCAAGCCGTCGGCGAGGTGGTGGCTGTCGTTGTGACCGCGCCCACCGGAAAGGTGCTCGACGTTCAACAGCTGCAGGCCTTGTGCCGCGACAAGCTGCCGGCCTACATGGTGCCTGCGCAGATCGAGCTGCGCGATGGACCGCTGCCGCGCAACGCGAACGGCAAGATCGATCGCAAGTCGATAGCCGCCGAGCACCGGCGAGCCGCGGAGGGCGTGGCGACGTGAGCGCGGCACGGCACTCCGCCATGGCGCGCTTTCCCATCGTCGAAGGCGAGCTCACCGTCGGCGGTATCGCCCTGTCGCTGCTCGCCGAGCGGGTGGGGCGCACGCCGTTCTACGCCTACGACCGCGCCTTGCTGCGAGAGCGCGTCGAATTGCTGCGCAACGCATTGCCGGGCGACATCAGCCTTCACTACGCCATCAAGGCGAACCCCATGCCTGCCCTGGTAGGCCATATGGCAGGGCTGGTCGATGGCCTCGATGTCGCATCGGGCGGGGAGCTGCGCGTGGCGCTCGACGCCGGAATGGATCCGCGCCACATCAGCTTCGCCGGGCCTGGCAAATCGGAAGCCGAACTCGCGCAGGCGGTGGCTTCCGGCATCCTGATCAACGTCGAATCGTTCAGGGAGATCCAGGCCTTAGCAGCCCTTCCGCAGCGCTTGGGCCAGGCCCGGGTGGCGGTGCGCGTCAACCCTGGTTTCGAACTCAAGTCGTCGGGCATGAAGATGGGCGGCGGGCCCAAGCAATTCGGCATCGACGCCGAGGAGGTGCCGCGGGCGCTGGGCGAGATCGGAAGACTGAAGCTGGGCTTCGAAGGCTTCCACATCTTCTGTGGCTCGCAGAACCTGCGCGCCGAAGCCATTTGCGACGCGCAGACGAAGGCACTCGACCTGGCCGTGCAACTGGCGGACCACGCGCCGAGTCCGGTGAAGACCGTCAACCTGGGCGGAGGCTTCGGCATTCCCTATTTCCCCGGCGAACAGCCGCTCGACCTCGCCCCCATCGCGGCCAACCTTCGACGCGTTGTCGAGGCGGCGAAGAATGGGCTTCCGCAGGCGCAGCTGGTGATCGAGCTGGGTCGCTTTCTCGTCGGCGAAGCGGGAATCTATGTGGCGCATGTCATCGACAAGAAGGTGTCTCGGGGTGACGTGTTCCTCGTCACTGATGGCGGCCTGCACCACCACCTGTCTGCCTCCGGAAACTTCGGTCAGGTG